>JBCAZO010000039.1:0-11770 GCA_038532975.1 Pseudomonadota bacterium | reverse complement strand
GGCGTTGCCGCCAATGCTTTGGGCGCTCGGCGGATTGGTGACATCTGCTTTGGCCTCGCCGAACAACAGGACATCGAAACGGTTCTCGTCTCGGATCAGGCGATCATCCTGGCTCAACGCGCATTTTGGAAAGAGCTACGGCAACTTGTGGAACCCGCAGGCGCTGCGGCTCTTGCTGCGCTTATGTCCGGCGCATATCGCCCGGCCAAAGGCGAACGCGTGGCCGTATTGGTTTGCGGCGGCAACATCGCGCCGGACCCGTTTCAACCTTAGCCGATTGCACGCAGACGCCATGCCTTTTATAGGCGGTGCAAACATAATTTCTGACGCTGGGAGGCCCACATGTCCAACGCCCAACTCGAAGCTGCTATCGAATCCGCATGGGAGACGCGTGATACGATTACACCTGCCACCACCGGCGAAACGCGTGAAGCTATTGAGGATACGTTGAATGCCCTGGATGGCGGCACCTTGCGCGTGGCCGAAAAACAGGACAACAACTCCTGGCACGTAAACCAGTGGGCCAAAAAAGCCGTCCTCCTTGGCTTCCGCATCAAAGACATGGAACAACAGGATGGCGGACCTCAGGCCGGCGGCTGGTGGGATAAGGTGGACAGCAAGTTCAAAGGCTGGGGCGACAACCAATGGCGCGACGCAGGCTTTCGGGCTGTACCTAACTGCGTGGTGCGCAAATCGGCCTATATCGCGCCAGGCGTAGTGCTGATGCCATCGTTTGTGAACCTCGGCGCCTATGTGGACGAAGGTACAATGGTCGACACCTGGGCCACCGTCGGTTCGTGCGCTCAGATCGGTAAGAATGTGCACCTCTCGGGCGGTGTCGGCATTGGCGGCGTGCTAGAGCCGATGCAGGCCGGTCCCACAATCATCGAGGACAACTGCTTTATCGGTGCCCGCTCTGAGGTTGTCGAAGGTTGTATCGTGCGCGAAGGGTCTGTGCTGGGCATGGGCGTTTTCATAGGCCAGTCCACCAAGATCGTGGACCGCGAAACCGGCGAAGTGATGTATGGCGAAGTCCCGCCCTATTCCGTCGTGGTCGCAGGCTCGATGCCAACTAAAAACAACATCAATCTCTACTGCGCAGTGATTGTGAAACGGGTTGATGAACGCACCCGCTCCAAGACCGGCATCAACGAGCTTTTGCGTGACTGACCCAGATAAGCGGCATGAGCAAGTGATCGATGATCTGCTTGCGCTGATCAGAGAACACGCGACCGAGCCTTTGCTCGAAGAAATTGCAGATGGCGATAGCTATGCAATGCCCGAGGACAGGGTAAAACATCTGGCCGCACTGCATGAATTGCGGGATCATTACGATTGGAGACTGCGAAAACAACCAGACAATTCTTGGTATCCTTGCGAACCCATCGAATTGATCGCTTATGCAGTGGATGGGCGGTCCAGGCTGGCAGAGATGTTTTGCAACGCTTTGCTCGTCGTATCTGAGTTGGACGGAACCGAGCAGGACTATATGAACTATCGGTGGTTTCAGTCACCGGGCGAGGCATGGTTTCGCGGGTTGGATGACCCTTGGCGGTCCGCATTACTGGCCGGATTTGCTCTGCGCCATGCCGAAGGCAATGAGTTGGAACGGGCATTCTGGCAAGGTCCCGACGCAAAGGGCAGGTGGATCGCACCCAAGGGAGAGGAAGATGGCTGAGCGAAAACCCTCACGCCAACAGGTCTATACTCTGCTCGTCGAGATCGGCCGCAAAAAAGGTGACGGACTTCCCAAGGAGGCTACTGGTGCCGCACTCATAGTCTATGCCTCTGGCGTGGACGAGGCCGAGGCCGTACGCGAAACCGTGGCGATCCTGAAACAGGCCGACACGGCACCTTTGGATGTTTCTGGCTATGGCACGTTGAAAGAGCGAGAAGCAGAAGGACATGATATCAGCGACGAGGAACGCGCTCTGATGCAGCGGGCCTTAGAGGAAAACGCCGTCATCGTGGCCCAAGTCACGCCTTTCTTCGACTAGACCATTTCCGTCAAGCCGCACGCATTGTGGCCAATGTCACCGCCTCATAGGGCTTCAAGACGGGCCAGATCGGCTTGGCATGCTCCGGCAGGCGCGCACGGTCAAAATCGGCCAGAACGCTGGTGGCCAACGCCTCTGGCTTACGGCGCATACGCCCGACATACAGGCTTTCCAAAGGACATCCGCTGGCCAGGACCGCCTGATGACCGGGCAGTAACAAGTGGTGATAGGTTACTGTGTTCGGACCATTTGCGACAAAGGCTGAGCTGTCATTCACAAGGTGCCGCGCGGGGACAAGCACCGCCTCACTGCCAAACATATACTCGACCTGAGACCCTCGCATGACCAAACGCTGTTGAGGGGCGACAACAATGTCACGTTGAAGATTGAAATACGGCGCCCTGAGACGAATGGGGCGAAAAGTCCCACGCGCTGGCACGGTGCGACGCACCACCTGAAGAACCGGCACTGTGTCACCCGCCTCTGTGATCACCATATCGCCGCGCCGAATATCAGAAGCTGGCACTTCGCCACGGCTTGTCTGGATTGGCACATGAGAGGTCAGTGTGGGCATCGGCCCCACAGGTTCAATCTGGTTAGAGACCGCAACAAAAAGCACATCTTCCTGCAGCTTGCTGGCGTGTCCACTGGCAAAGGCCGTGTCCAAATCTTCTTCCAGCAAACCTACCGGATCTTTAAGCTGCGCTCTCGCAACGCTTTCACTTTCAGGTTGCTCAAGCGTGAGAGTCGCAAGACCCTTCGCGACGTCCCAGCTGTAACTTAAACGGATCACATCAACCCGACCATTCGCATCAAACGGCAAAGTCGCATGTCGTACGTCACTGCCAATCGCATCTACCAATACGATGCCGCCATGGGCCAAGGCCTGCACGCTGAGACGCCCGACCTTGGGCCATGTGCGTTGAAAGGAAAACAGGGTTTGAGGTTCAGACTGAGCAGACAACCGTGTCTCGATCAAAATTGTCCCACGCTTGAGCCAGGTGGAACGTGTCACTGCGATCAGGCTATCCTCTTTCTCAACACAGTTCGTGTTGGCGCGAAACCATCCCGCTCTCTTGTCACGTAAACCTAGCCAGGCCATGTCAGGCCACCCATTTCTGGGCAAGCACCTGTGCCTCATAGCTGCGCAGCATTCTGCGTGCTGCGGCACTGTAACCATCCGTAGTTTCGGGATCCATTTCAGGAAAAAGCTCGCAAATTTCGCGTACGATCTCGTCTTCGAAACTATCGTGAATCTGCGGTCCTGGCAGAAAGCTCTCGGTTGCAAGCCCTTCGGACACGATCACTTGATGCCGGTCAAAAAGCAGATGGAAATAGGTCACCGATGGCATCTCATGACGACGCACGCTGTGGTCGTTTACCAAATCCTTGGCCGCCACAAGAACCTCAGAGTCGCCAAACAAAAGCTCTGCCAAGCTGTCGCGAATAAGCACCCGATGCAGTGGAGACACCCAAAGCTCCTTGTGATCTCCAAACGTACCAGCGGCAATACTGATCGGAGCAAAATTTGCAGTGCCTTCAACCGTGCGGCTTCCTACCCAACGCAATGGTTGAAACCCTTCATCACGCGTGAGCACCAAATCTCCTATTTGCAAATCTTCAACCGGCACGTCGCCCCGTTCACACAAAATATGAGTGCCTTCTACAAAACACGGGACCGAGTTCAGCGTTACAAACCCGATGTCAGTGTCGCCTGTGGTACTTGTGACTTCGTAGGTAAAGCTCACCTCTTCGATGTCGCCATCGCCTAGAACGGTAATTGTCCCGTCCCCGTTAACCTGAACGGTCTGTCCAGACGGAAGAATGACCTCACCACTTGGTGGGATTGTTTGACCATTTATCAGGGAAATGCTCAGGGTGCCGCCTGTGCTGTTGATATCGTTGCCCAAGAGGTCAATGGTACGTGAACCGGTCGGGAACAGGTTGGCCGTGTCATCCAGCGCAACAAGGGTTGTTTGCGCGCTATCCGCCGCGATCAAAAGGGTGGAGTCAAAGTTGTTATCTGCAACATCCGCGATCCCAATTCTGAGCGAATTGACTCCATCAACCAAAGGAATGGTCAATGTCATGGTCAGCGTGAAACCGTCCATTTCCGTGTTGAACTGATCAGCGGTGTTGTCGACGAAGACGTTGGCGTTTGCTCCGGCATTCAAGTTGTTGGGATCGATATCCCCATCTCCGATGCTCAGCGGAACTTGAGTGCCGTTGATCCAGACACCCACAAAGTCTTGAAAGGCGCCGTTGGCGAATTCTGGGAACTCTTCTGATGCAAAGACAAACTGCATCGTCATGACGTTGCCGGTTGCTGTAAAATCTACATCAAGGAAAGAAGCATCGAACGTGTTCGTGCCAGCCGCCGCATTGAAGTCTGCGTTGTTGTTAGGTCCGCTGGAGTTTGTCGTTGTGTTGGTATTGAGGTTCGATTGAGCGGCATTGTTATTTGTGAATCCACGGAGATCACCGGTTGAGAACAAGACACCAGTATCTCCGGGTGTCACATCTGGCGCAATCGCATCACCGTTGGTATAGATACCTGATGAATCTCGATCACCTGTGTAGCTGGCGGAAATGATGTTCACGCCATCGCCAAAAATCGTTTGCGCCATCTGGTCTGCTGTCGCAAACCGATCAATCGGGAGTTCAACCCCTGCAACCATATGTCTTCCGCCTCATCTCTGAGGCAGGTCGCAAACCGTTCTTATTCCTGAGACCTCATGGAATAGGAAGGGCGGAAATTCTGCGTTCCGTCCACTTCAAAGGCTTTCGCCCAACTGCTCACTGTCCTGCCTCGGTTCTTTATTTTTTGAATGCCTTAGCATGAAAATTCCAAGTTGTTAAGCATTCGGAAGAGTTTGAGATTGCTCTGAGTCTTACCTGCATCATGGGCTTGGCATTTGCGGTTTTGACCGTTCCACGTTAGGGCTTTGGCAACTCAGTTTAGGAAGCATCATGTCTCGTTCTTCTCAGGCTCCTGTGGACCCAGTGGACCTAACGGCCCAGCTTGTGCAGTGTCCGTCCGTGACCCCCGCGGAAGGTGGCGCGCTTGAGTTGCTGGAAGCCGAACTGTCCAAGGCTGGTTTTACATGCGTGCGTGTAGACCGCGCGGGCATATGCAATCTTTTTGCACGCTGGGGCGAAAAGGGTGCCGCCCGCAGTTTTGGATTTAACGGTCATACTGACGTGGTTCCTGTTGGCGACGAAAACGCCTGGACGAAACCACCTTTTGGCGCTGAGATGAGCGATGGTGCTCTCTGGGGGCGCGGGGCCACCGACATGAAATCCGGCGTTGCCGCCTTTGCCGCAGCGGCCATAGATCATGTGAAAGAGACCCCGCCGAACGGCGCTATTATCCTGACAATAACCGGCGATGAAGAAGGCGACGCGACAGATGGAACTGTGGCGCTTTTGGACTGGATGCAGGCCCATGGCGAAAGAATGGATGTCTGCCTCGTGGGGGAACCGACCTGCCCTGAAACCTTGGGAGACATGATCAAGATCGGGCGCCGCGGGTCTATGTCGGCTTGGATCACCTTAACTGGCGTGCAAGGCCATTCCGCCTATCCGCATCATGCGCGCAATCCACTTCCGGCTATGGCCCGGCTGGTTGACAGGCTGGCGTCCTATACCCTTGATGATGGAACCGATCACTTTGATCCGTCCACGCTCGCGGTTGTGAACATCGACACAGGCAATCCGACAACCAATGTTATTCCTGCCGAGTGCCACGCCACCGTGAATATCCGTTTCAACGATGCGCATTCCAGCGATAGCTTGACCACTTGGCTCATGTCACAGATCGAAGATGTTTCCTTAGAGTTTGGCGTGCAAAGTGATGTCAAAATCAAAGTCTCCGGTGAAAGCTTTGTCACACCCCCTGGCGCACTCTCGGAGCTGGTCGCCAACGCGGTCAAAGCCGAAACCGGCATAGCACCGGACCTTTCCACAACAGGCGGCACTTCGGATGCGCGATTCGTCAAAGATCACTGTCCAGTGGTTGAATTTGGCCTCGTTGGCAAATCCATGCATCAAGTCGATGAACATGTGAATGTCTCTGACGTGCATAAGCTGAAGGCGATCTATCGCCGCATCTTGACAGATTATTTCCGCTAGAGGCATGCCGCTACCTACATTGATCGTCATGCTGAAAGAACCACGAGCGGGCCTTGTGAAAACGCGTCTGGGACGCGACATAGGCATGACAAATTCAGCCTGGTGGTTCCGTCATCAATCCGGTGCCCTGCTCCGTAGGCTGTACGCACCCCGTCGCTGGAATATGATCCTTGCCGTCGCGCCGGATTCCGCGGGCCTTGCCTCCCGCGCTTGGCCCGCCCATTTGCAGCGCATAGCGCAAGGTCAGGGCGATTTAGGTGTGCGTATGGCGCGGCTGTTGCGCGAGTTTGACCGAAACCCTGTTTGTCTCATCGGCGGGGACATTCCGGGCATTTCACAACACCATGTTTTCAAAGCCTTTAAAACACTCGGCGCGCACGATGCTGTGTTTGGCCCCGCCAAGGATGGCGGCTTCTGGCTCGTTGGCATCACCCCAAATACCGCCTTACCTTCAACGGTGTTCCAAGGCGTTCGCTGGTCCACCAAATATGCGTTAACCGACGCCCTTGCCACTCTTCCTCGCAAGCGCATTGGCTTTGTTGATACGCTGCGCGACATCGACACCATCGAGGACCTTGCCAAGCTCCAGCGCATGAATCGCCGATAGAACCCCGCACAACTTCGTGTTACGCCCTCGCCTATGAGTACCTTGCCCACCAAGCCCGAGATCCTGCAATGGATCGCTGACAATCCGACGCTCACATCCAAGCGCGACATCGCCAAGGCGTTTGGCATCAAGGGGGCGGCGCGCATTGACCTCAAGCGTATGCTAAAAGAGTTGGAATCCGAAGGGCATTTGGAAAAGCGCAAAAAGACGTATCGCGATCCCGATAAACTGCCGCCGGTGAGTATCCTTCAGATTAACGATCAGACCCCAGATGGCGAGCTATTGGCACGGCCTTTGGAGTGGCACGGTGAAGGCAAAGAGCCTGTTGTGATGCTTATCCCACGCGCCTCCGATCCAGCGATGGCTCCAGGCGAACGCATCTTAGCTCGCTTGCAAGAGGTAAAGGGCGAAGCGCATCAATATGAAGCTAGGCTCATTCGGCGGATTGGGACCAACCCGCGCAAAATTCTGGGCATATTCCGCAAGCGCACCGAGGGCGGCCGGATCATGCCCATCGACAAGGGTGACGGCAAGGAATGGGTCGTTGCTGCCGGAGCCACTGCCGGGGCAAAAGATGGTGAGCTGGTCGAGGCCGAACAGGCTGGCCCGAGGGACCGCATGGGCCTGCCTCGTGCGCGCATTCTGGACCGGCTCGGTGACCCGACAGCGCCGAAGGCAGTTTCCCTCATCGCCATTCACCAACATGGCATTCCGGATGACTTTCCCGACGATGTCATCGCCGAAGCGGACGCAAAGAAGCCCGCAGGCCTCAAAGGGCGCGAAGACATGCGCGACATGCCATTGGTGACAATTGACCCTGCCGACGCGCGCGACCATGACGATGCGGTATGGGCGCATGAAGATGACGATCCCCAGAACGAAGGCGGCTATGTCATCTGGGTCGCTATTGCTGATGTCGCGCACTACGTCACCTCCGGCTCAGCCCTTGATGCCGAGGCCCGCAAGCGCGGCAATTCCAGCTATTTTCCAGATCGTGTTGTACCCATGTTGCCCGACAGGCTGTCAGGCGACTTGTGTTCGTTGCACGAAGGCGTGCCACGTGCCTGCATCGCAGTGCGGATGCAGATCAACGCGCATGGGGACAAGATCGGCCATCGCTTTGTGCGTGGTCTGATGCGCTCGGCAGCTTCGCTGAACTACAAAGAGGTGCAGGAGGCACGCGACGGCGCACCGAATGATAAATGCGCCCCTTTGATGGACAGTGTCATCAACCCGCTTTACGACGCCCATGCAACCCTCGCCGAGGCGCGCAAGCGGCGGCAACCGCTTGATCTGGACCTGCCCGAACGCAAAGTCATTTTAAGTGATGAGGGCAAAGTTCTTTCGGTCAATTTCTCTGAACGGCTCGATGCGCATCGTCTGATCGAAGATATGATGGTACTTGCGAATGTCTCCGCTGCTGAGACACTCATCGCTAAGAAGTCCCCACTTCTGTTTCGGGTCCATGAAGAACCTCCGCCGGAAAAGCTTGATACATTGCGAGACGTAGCCGACGCCGCCGGTCTGACACTGGCCAAAGGGCAAGTGCTCAAGACCTCACATATCAATCAGCTTCTCAAGGGTGCAGTTGGTACGGATCACGCCGAAACCGTTAATCTCGCTACGCTACGTGCGATGACACAAGCCTACTATGCCCCTTCCAATTTCGGTCATTTTGGCTTGGCCCTTCAATCATATGCGCATTTCACCTCGCCAATCCGCCGCTACGCCGACCTGATTGTGCACCGCGCGCTAATCTCGGCGCATGCCTGGGGAAATGACGGGTTGAGCCGTGAAGACGAGGACCGTCTGCAAGGCACAGGGGAACACATCTCGGAAACCGAACGCCGGTCGATGACCGCTGAACGGGATACCAATGACCGCTACCTCGCGGCCTTTCTCTCAGAGCGGATCGGGGACGAATTCACCGGTCGCATAAGTGGTATCGCAAAGTTTGGGGCGTTTGTACGGCTGGATGAAACAGGGGCGGACGGGCTGATCCCAATGCGCGCTCTAGGGCGCGAGTATTTCCGCTTTGATCGTGATGCGGGCACCTTGATGGGAGAAGACACCGGCATGACCATCGGACTTGGTCAACGCGTTGTCGTTCGCCTGGCCGAAGCAGCGCCTGTAACGGGCGGTCTCGCGCTGGATCTGATCCGGCTGGACGGCGAGAACATCAACCCAAGTACCCCAAAACCAAGGGGCGGACGTCGTGGGTCTGGGCCCAAGCGCAAACTTGCGCGAGACAAAAAGAAAACCGCTAAGGTGAAACGCAAGGTCTCGCGCAAACGACGGTAGGACTGCAAAACCTATCACTTTCGAGCGCGCGGTGATGTACTGACATAAATTGTCAGTACCTTCAGGCATAATTCACCAATGAGCCGTACAACCCGATTATTCCAACTCATGCAAACCTTACGTAGTTTGCCGCCGCCCGCCACGGCGACGCGACTGGCTGCTTTGATGGATGTAACACCGCGCACGATTTACCGTGATATCGACGCTTTGCGAGGATTAGGCGCGGTGATCGATGGAGCATCAGGCTTTGGCTACACCCTGGTCGAAGACGCCGCTCTGCCGCCGCTCAGCTTTGATGATGACGAGCTTGAAGCGCTGGTCTTTGGCTTGCGCGAAGTAAGCGAGGTTGGCGACAGCACTTTGGCTCAGGCCGCCAACTCGGCCTTGGCAAAACTGCGCGCGCGTTTGCCAGCCAGCCAGGCACACAGATTGGAACATGCAGTTCTCAACGCGGTCAGTTTCCGTCCACTTCCCGAACCTGGCATCGACGCAGCCGTGTTGCGAAAGGCCACATGGGACGAGAAAACCATCCGGTTTGACTATACCGATGCTGAAGGTCGTGAAACCTCGCGCGACGTTGATCCATTATCCGTTGTGTTCATGCAAGCATCGCTGTGCTTACTGGCCTGGTGTCACCTGCGCGAAGATTTCCGCGCTTTCCGCCTGGACCGGATGCAAGGCTTGGAACTGACTGGAGCTTCATTTCGTCCCAGACGCGTTTCCATGCTGCGTGACTGTTTGGCGAAGATGGGCGATGGCTGCGACGCCAGCCCGGCGCGATAGGCGAACCCTCGCGACATCTTCAATTGACGTCTTTGAGGAACTCCGCTTTCAAGTTACACTGATAAAAACCCGAAAAGGGGTCGAGCATGTATACCAAACGCCTTGTCACCGCGGCATTTGCCGTGTCCTTTGCCAATATCGCACCGGCCACACCGGTCGAATCCTCTTTGCGGCCACAGATCCGACCCGTGGTTGAGGCTGCCGTGGCCACAGCAGAGCCAGAGACTGTAGTACACGTATCGCTGGCGCGCAGCCTGCGACCGAAGGCGCGTCCGGACGGGCTAGCAGCAGTTGCGCAGACACCTGAAGCTCTAACAGTCGTTGCCTCAAACCCCGCCTTCGACCAGTGGGTGCGCAGCTTTCGCAGTCGGGCGCGATCGGCAGGGATCAGCAATGCAGTTCTGGACCGAGCGTTCCGTGGGGTGACCTACAATGCGGACGTAATTTCGAAAGATCGCAATCAAGCCGAATTCAAGCGCCAGATCTGGGATTACCTGGACAGCGCTGCTTCGCCGGAGCGTGTTGATTTGGGTCGCAAGGCTTTGCGCCGCCACAATCGAGCACTCACGCGGATAGAGCAAGCCTATGGTGTCGAGAAAGAAGTGATCACCGCCGTATGGGGGTTGGAAAGCCGTTATGGGTTTCGCACCGGCGACATCCCGGTGATCGAGGCTTTGTCGACATTGGCTTTTGACGGACGGCGCGGCGCGTTTTTCGAAAAACAGCTCATCGCCGCCCTGAAAATTCTACAATCCGGGGATGTAACACCCCAGAACTTTAAAGGTTCCTGGGCCGGGGCGATGGGACACACGCAGTTCATTCCCACCTCCTATGAGGCCTACGCTGTGGATTTCACTGGTGATGGCAAGCGCGATATCTGGTCAAAAGACCCTTCCGACGCTTTGGCCTCCACCGCTGCCTATCTTAAACGTTTTGGCTGGCGCAAGGGCATGCCCTGGGGTGTTGAGGTGCGCGTGCCTAGTGGTGCGCGGTTTGGCAATACCAAGCGCATGCCGTCGGATTGGGCCAGTCGGGGTGTCGTGGGTATAGATGGTCGCGCTGTGCGCGATTACGGAGCGGCACGCATTTTACAACCAGCAGGCCCACAAGGCGCGTCCTTCATGGTGTTCGCCAATTTTGATGTCATCAAACGCTATAACAACGCCGATGCCTATGCGATTGGCGTGGGCCATTTGGCCGACCGTATTGCGGGGCGCCCTGAAATTCAGGCCAGTTGGCCGCGTGGGTATGAGCCTGTGAGCTTTGAGGAGCGCAAAGAGATTCAACGTATACTCAAGCGCAAAGGCTATCCGCTGGAAAAAATCGATGGTCTGATCGGGCCGAATACGCGCAAATCAATCATCGCCTATCAGCAATCCATCGGCACCAAGGCTGATGGGCATCCCTCACGCACGTTGCTCAATCAACTGCGGAAGCGCTGAACAAGTTCAGCTTTGCCGGAATGCGAACACCGTCACTAGTGTCAAAATCGCGCATCGCGTTTTCAAGGTCAGAGACGATGGCCGACACGTCATCTTCTGTTCCGCCCATGTCGTTGACTATCCGACTTGCTGGCCCTTCGCGCCCTGCGAAGTCGGCAACGTCTGAAAGCGTACCCATAGGTGTGAGATTAGGGCGTACAGTCTCCGCAGAGACGTTTTGAAACCCAGCCTGTATCAAGATGTCTGCCACATAATCCTGCTCACTGAACGCCATAGGACCCGGCGCACGAGGATCAGGGGGCGGCGGCGAGCCAACACGCGCTTTGGCAAACTCTATTGGCAGGCGAAACCACGGGTTTTCCGGCAACCCGGCCCAGGTGATGAAGGTCATCTTTCCACCCTGCGCTAGGGCTTTGGCGATGTTGGCGAAAGCGGCGTAGGGGTCTTCAAAGAACATGACGCCAAAGCGTGAAACAATTTGGTCCACGGCCATTGAGCCAAAGTTATAC
>JBCAZO010000038.1:9277-11917 GCA_038532975.1 Pseudomonadota bacterium | reverse complement strand
AACGCGTCCGTGGCCGCAGTTTGGGTAAAAAGCTTGGTCACAACCGTGGCCACCCCGTCAAAATGGCCCGGTCGGTAAGCGCCATCCATAACGTCCGTGAGACCCGCCACGGAAACGGTCGTGGCAAATCCGTCCGGGTACATCTGATCTCCGTCCGGCACCCAGAGCGCATCCACCTCGAAGCGCTCAAGTTTGCGCGCGTCATCTTCCTCGGTGCGCGGATAGTTCTTGAGATCGTCGGGGTTGTTGAACTGTTTTGGGTTCACAAAGATCGTCACGATCACCCGGTCGCAGGTCTTCTTTGCCGCTGCCACCAGCGACAGGTGGCCGTCATGCAAGGCTCCCATGGTCGGGACAACACCGATACTTTCGTCCGCCATGTGCCAGTCGCGGGTCATCGCCCGAAGGCTCTGCAGGTCGCGCAAAATGGGGGCTGTCATTTGGCTTTACCCTTGGTCGGGGCGGTGTCGGCGAAGATGTGTTCTTTGGCCGGGAATGCGCGCGCGCGGACCTCATCGGCATAGGCGGCAATGGCTTTTTCCGCGTCCTCGCCCAAATGGGCATAGCGTTTTACAAATTTCGGTTTGAACCGGGTGAAAAGGCCCAGCATGTCGTAATGGACCAGGATCTGTCCATCGCATCCGGCGGACGCCCCAATGCCGATGGTTGGAATGGGGATTTCATCTGTAACCTTGTCCGACAGGGACGCAGGCAGCTTTTCCAATACCACCGAGAACGCCCCGGCCTCGGCCACGGCATGTGCATCGGCGAGCACCTGTTTGGCACCGTCGTCGCGGCCCTGCACCTTATAGCCGCCGAGCGTGTTGATGGATTGCGGCGTCAGGCCGATATGCGCCATCACTGGCACACCGCGATCCACCAGAAAGCGGATGGTCTCGGCCATAGCCACCCCGCCTTCGAGCTTGACCGCACCCGCACCTGTCTCTGCCATAAGGCGTGCAGCATTGCGGAAGGCTTGTGCCGGGCTTTCCTCGTATGAGCCAAAGGGCATATCAACGACCATCATCGCGGTTTTCAAACCGCGCGCCACGGCCTGACCGTGCAGGATCATCATCTCCATTGTGACACCCAAGGTGCTTGGCAAACCATGCAGCACCATGCCCACGCTGTCGCCGACGAGGACAAAGTCGCAATGCGCGTCCATCAGTTCGGCCATAGGGGTGGTGTAGGCCGTCAAGGACACGATGGGCGTACCCCCCTTCATGGCTCGGATATCATCCGGCATCGGGGCGGATTTTTGGGCTGTGGCGCTCATGGAGTCCCTCGCGGCGCGATCAGAAGTCCATTTCGGCTTAGCAGTAAATTTCGGGTAAATCCACTCTGACGAAACGAGGCAATGCCTTGATCAGGAAAGGTATTGTACTCTTTCATCTTTGTGTTGCTATGGCAGATTTAACCGGACGCTCACGCATTTGTGCCTGATATTATCAGCAAAGCCGGCATAAGCAGCCTGCTCCTCCCTTTCCAATTGCAGCAAAACCGCTACGGTAAAACCGGTGGGCATTGTCCACCTATCGAACGGGAGCTTTTCTTGCGGTTTCTTTCTCTTCTGACCTGGCTCTTGCTGGCTGTGGTCTCGCCAGCTTATGCCCAAACGCCCGAAATAACGGCCAATCGGGGCGATGTCATTCGGCTTTTGGGTGAAATTCCGGACTTTGCTCTGATCCGCCAAGACTATGAAGCGCTGGGATATTCGGGGGAAAAGCTTGACCTGGCAGTCGAACAGGCTGGCTTGCTCTATCGTGATCCGGTCTTGGCGGGGTATCTGGCGGATCAGTTGATCGCCGCCTATCAGTCTCCAGAGAGCGTGGATCGCAACTCTGGTGGTTTGGTCATCGGACTTATCCGCCGTGGCCTGGGGCATCTAAGCACGAGGGAGCTTCGGTACTACTACCGTGTTGAGCAGATCATGCTGCAATCTTTGCCCGAACGCACCTGTGGGCGTGCGGTGCGGGATCAGTTGTCTCCTGAAAAATTCTCAGAATTGGTCACGCGTCTGGCTGCGGGGTTCACAGTAGAGTCCTTGCGCGAATATTACCGAATTCAGGCCAAAGCAGCCCGATTTGGCGTCACGCGGGACCCTGTTTTGCTAAGTCCGGCCAAAAGCATTGAGGTTGAAGATCGGGTTAACGGGCGCCTCGCGGAGAAGATTGCGCAGTCCAAAAACTCCCGTGCCCTTCGGTCTGCCATAGGTAATCTGGAGCGTGCCCGGAACAAGCAGGCCTGTCAGATCGGGCGGCTATTCATGGAAACGGTCATGGAGCTGGAGGGACGTGAGTTACGGGAGACGCTGATTTACATGAGCTTGCCGTGACAGCTGCCCTTAAGATCAACAATCGGACCGCCCGGCGGCTTTGGCTGCATGCAAATGATCTGGCAGGCAATCCCAGTGGCCCGGTAGATGTGATGCAGATCATTCGGCGCCTTGGGTTCTTGCAGATCGACACAATCCGCAACGTCACACGCGCGCATCATCACATCCTGTGGTCTCGCAATCGGAATTACCGAGAAAAGCTGCTGTGGCCGCTTTTGCGTAATCGGCAATTGTTTGAACATTTCACCCATGATGCGTCTCTCATTCCGATGGACGTTTTGCCATACTGGCAACGACAGTTCCGG
>JBCAZO010000038.1:0-9185 GCA_038532975.1 Pseudomonadota bacterium | reverse complement strand
GTTCCGGCGGCTAGGCAACAAGGTTGCCAACAGCGACTGGTACAAGACCGGGCTTGGCCAAGATGAGGTCCGGCGCATTCGTGATCGCATTGCGCAGGAAGGACCGCTTTCTACCCATGCCTTTGACACCAAAGCGGAAAGCCGTGAAATGTGGGCGCGGCCGCCGCACAAGAAAGCGCTGGATCAGATGTGGTACGCTGGCGAGCTGGCAACCTGCCACCGTGAGAATTTTGTGAAGTTCTATGACCTTGGAGAACGGATTTTCCCGCCAGATCTGTGTCACTGTCCCGGAGAAGACCTGTCTGGAACCTGGCTTTGTGATCAGGCTTTGGGGCGGTTGGGCATGGCGACGACAGGTGAGGTGCAGCGGTTCTGGCAGGCCATGGATGCGCGCGAGGCGAAGTTATGGGTTGAGCGCCGCAAGCCTGTGCCATTAGAGGTGCAGAACTCGGATGGAAGCTGGCGCGCTATGTGGGGCACTGAGGATATCGAAACCCGTATAGCGCAGGCTGAAACCGTGTCCTCACATTTGCGCCTGCTTAACCCATTTGATCCCGCCATCCGTGACCGCGACCGGCTAGAGCGGCTATTTGGCTTTGACTATCGCAACGAGATGTTTGTGCCAAAAGACAAGCGGCGCTGGGGGTACTATGTGTATCCTTTGCTGGAGGGTGAGCGCTTCGTCGGGCGTTTGGAGCTAAAGGCGAACCGCGATCAGGGCTGGATGCGAGTGACCGGGTTTTGGCCAGAACCACGCGTGAAGTGGACGGCTTCAAGGCTGGGTAAGCTTGACCGCGAGTTGGGGCGCTTTGCGCGACTGGCCGGGATTGCAGATGTGGCATGGGACGTGCCGCGCCCAGTATAATTTACTCGTTGCCCTGCACACGCTCCAGATCGGGTGCGTCATCGTTGGTCAGAGCAATCGCCTGATCAGGTGTGATCGCGGTGCAAAACTCACCATGCAGAGAGGCCACCGCCATCGCATGCACCAGATCAGGGTCATAATCCGTGCCATCTGGCCCCACGCGGTTCGTCGTGGCACAGGCATCGGGCACCAGATACGTGTCATAGCCCATATTGCCGGACATGCGCGTTGTGGTCTCGACGCAGAAATTGGTGAAGAAGCCGACGATGACCAGTCGCGTGATGCCATGCTGGCGCATGCGCAATTCAAGGTCCGTGCCGACAAAACCGGAATTCACATCTTTTTCGATGACGATCTCTCCGTCGCGAGGCTCGAACCCTTCAATCATAGCGCCGGTGGGCAATGAGAACTTCAGCGGCGAGGCCGCTTCACGCGAATCGTGCTGCGTGTAGATGACCGGCAGTCCCCGCGCACGCCAGGTGTCGAGCAGGCGGGCCATTTCACCTTCGGCGCCGGGGTTGTTGCGCCGCCCAGTCGGCCCGCCCCAATGGTCCAGGACATTGACGCCTTTTTGGACGTCGATCAGCAGAAGCGCGGTTTCAGGTCCGAATTTCCGTATCATGAGAAGTCTCCTTTGGGTGCCATACAACCCTGTTTGGCAACTTGCTGACTGGCGCGTTCGCGACAAAGGTTTTACCAAGAGCGGCAAAGACACGGGAGAATAATGATGCGTCTGGAGGGCAAAACCGCAATTGTGACCGGCGGAGCTAGTGGGTTCGGAGAAGGCATCGTGCGCAAATTCCTGGCTGAAGGCGCGCAGGTGATGATCGCTGACATCAACGCATCGGCGGCACTTACTTTGGCCAATGAACTGGGCGCATCCGCCTGTCCGGCGGATGTCTCAGATGGGTCCAGCATGCAGGCCTTGGCGCAGGCGGCGGAAAAGACCTTTGGCACGCCCGATATCGTGGTCAACAACGCCGGGATCACGCATCTGCCACAGGCGGCGGAATACGTCACTGAAGAGGATTTTGACCGCGTTTTTGCTGTGAACTGCAAATCGGTTTATCTGGCTGCGCGCGCTTTTGTGCCTGCCATGAAAGAGCGCGGCTCTGGCACTTTTCTCAACGTCGCCTCTACGGCTGGGGTTAGTCCACGGCCAAAGCTCAACTGGTACAATGCCTCCAAGGGCTGGATGATCACGGCAACGCGTGCACTGGCGGTTGAACTGGCGCCCTCGGGCATACGCGTGAACGCCTTGAACCCGGTGGCCGGTGAAACGCCGCTTTTGGCCAGTTTCATGGGAGAAGATACGCCTGAAATGCGCGAAAAGTTTCTATCCACCATCCCGCTTGGCCGGTTTTCGACGCCGCAAGACATGGGCAACGCGGCCGCGTTCCTGTGCAGCGATGAGGCCAGTATGATTACAGGCGTGTGCATGGAGGTGGATGGCGGGCGCTGCATTTGAGGCAAAAAAGACGGATGCCCGAGAGGAAGCAGTTCCTGAGAGACTTTTAATTCAAATTTCTGCGCAGATCATTCAGGTGGCTGTACAATCGCGATAATGACGATACGTATACCTCATGCTTGATCTGCTCAGTGATATCCTCACCAACCTGTCGATGCGGGGTACGTTGTATTTCCGGACGTCCTTTACAAAACCCTGGGGCGTGGCGGTGCCTGCCTATGAAAACGTGGCACGTTTTCATTTTGCACATAGGGGGCAATGTCTGGTTGCGGTGGACGGCGTGGATGAACCTGTGTCGATGGCACAGGGTGATCTGATCATCATCCCGCATGGCGCGGCGCATGATCTTTACTGCGGGCATTTGCCTGAGCGAACAATCATGCCGCTTGATGCGGTTCTTACAAAATCGGGCTATGACGGATCAGGTGTGCTTGTCTATGGGGGAGGAGAGCCGCACAGCGAGACACAGCTCATCTGTGGGCATTTCTCATTTGTGCCGAACTCGCGGCACATTTTGATGGAGAGATTGCCGCCTTACATCCACATTCAAAATTACGGCGAAAGTGCCGGCAAATGGATGGAGGCGACCTTGCGGCTTATCGGAGAAGAAGCCGGGGGCACGCGGATGGGCGGTGATCTCATAGCGCTGAAGATGTCCGAAGTGATCCTCGCTCAAGCTGTACGCAGCTTCATGGAAAGCGACGAAGCCGCTGATTGGGGTCTAGGCGCATTTTCGGACGCCAATTTACGTCGTGCGCTGGATGCGTTTCACAAGTCTCCGACCGAAGCGTGGACTGTGGCGTCTCTAGCTCAGGCTGCAGGCATGTCACGCACAAGCTTTGCCGTCGGATTCCAAAAGAGCATGGACATGACGCCGATGGAATATGTGACGGGCTGGCGGTTGGAAATCGCGAAAAAGCAGCTTTCAGACCCCACGAAGACATTGAGTGATGCGGCGGAAAGCGCGGGCTATGCGTCCGATTCTGCTTTTTCGCGGGCGTTTAAGAAGGCGACGGGTTTGACACCTGCGGGCTTCAAGAAGCGCTTTGCCACAAGTCATTCTGAAACTTGAACGCTCTGCAAAATATTACGAATTTTTGCGCATAGATTGAGAGCGTATGTCTCCTTACTTCGTTTCCATCAGTGCTTTGCTGCACACCTCACAAAAGGAAATGAAAACTATGCTTCCGCGATTCATCACGAAATCCCTTCACGCCTATCTCGACTATCCTGTGGCGCTGGGCTTGATTGCCATGCCGTTTCTGTTTGGTCTGGGCGACGTCAACATCCTGGCCTTCTGGCTGTCCGTAGTGACGGGTGGTGCTGCCTTGTTGCTGACGATTCTGACGGACCATCATCTGGGTCTCATCCGTGTTCTGCCCTATAGCCTGCACCTTGCCGTTGATGGCGCTGTCGGCATTGTGTTTGCTGCGGCACCTTTTGCGCTGGGCTTGGTGGGTGTTGAGTTCTGGTACTACCTTGTCCTGGGCCTGACCGTATTGATGGTTGTTGGACTGCACAAACCAGAAGATAGCTCTGCTATGGCCTGAGGATCACCACGCTACCACTCACTGAAAGGGCCGCAGCTTTGCTGTGGCCTTTTTTACGGGTGTCTAAAGCGTTTCGCGATAAACCTGAATCACAGAGTGTCGCGAAACGCTTTAGCCGTGTGTTTCGCAGCTCTTGAAGTATGCAGATCGTACAGAAGAAAATACCTTAAGTACATGAAAGTAATTGATATATTGCGTAGTTTTGCAAGTTTCTTAGGTGGGTGTGTACGGAAGGGAAATTCAATTTTTGCTTCCAGTCACACACAACAGAAGGAAAACACCATGTTCAAGAAAATCGCACTAACCTCCGCTTTGATGGCTGGCATTGTCATGGGCGCTCCGGCCGCCTTTGCTGCGGATGAATACAACGTATCAAACGGGCTGACCGCCGCAAATGCGCCGCTTGGCTTGCACGGCGTGGATCCCGTAGAATTCCTTGTCACGGAAAACCCGGTTGAAGGTACTGCGGCGCACGCGTCGGTTCATGACGGCGTTGCGTACTACTTCACCAACGCCGAAAACAAAAAAACGTTTGAGGCAAATCCAGAGGCCTATCTGCCGCAAAATGGCGGGTTTTGCACATTCGGCGTTTCGGTCGGAAAGAAGTTTGATGGTGATCCGGAATACCACGCGGTTATTGATGGTAAACTCTATGTCTTTCTGAACCGCGAGATCTTTGATGCATTCAACCAGGACAGGGCGGGCACCATCTCGAAAGCATACACGAACTGGAAGGACATCCGCAGCACCGCTGTCAGCGATCTGTGAGCCCTTCACCAAACCAGTTGGCGGGGGCGGTAGCTACTGCCGCCCTGCGCTTTTCGCGGTTCTGCGCAGCACCCACAATCCAAGCTGCTCAGTTTGTCTCAAAGCTCAAACACTCTGTTCATTTGTGCCCCAAACCAGTATCCGGTGACCAAGGCAAAAGAACATGAGGGCGCAGCCCATGAAAAAAGCACTAATCACAGGCGTCACGGGTCAGGACGGGGCATATCTTTCGGAATACTTGCTCGATCAGGGCTACGAGGTGCATGGCATCAAACGTCGTACGTCGCTGTTCAACACGGCGCGCATCGATCATCTCTTTGAGGGTGAGCCGGGTCAGTCAGGGCAGTTTCAGCTTCATCATGGGGACATGACAGACAGCTCGTCACTGACGCGTATCCTGCAATCGGTGCAGCCAGATGAAGTCTATAACCTCGCTGCGCAAAGTCATGTCGCGGTGAGCTTTGAGGAACCTGAGTACACCGCCAATTCTGATGCGATGGGCGCGCTGCGCCTTTTGGAAGCCATCCGGTTTCTCGGCATGGGAGACAAGACGCGGTTCTATCAGGCCTCGACATCCGAGCTTTATGGATTGGTACAGGAGACGCCGCAGCGTGAGGCAACGCCGTTTTATCCGCGCAGCCCCTATGCGGTGGCCAAGCTCTACGCCTATTGGATCACGGTGAACTACCGCGAGGCCTATGACATGTATGCCTGCAACGGGATCTTGTTTAACCACGAAAGCCCTATTCGCGGGGAAACCTTTGTGACGCGCAAGATCACCCGTGCGCTCGCGCGCATCAAACTGGGTGTGCAGGACGATTTGCGGCTGGGCAACCTCAGCGCGAAAAGAGACTGGGGCCACGCGCGCGATTACGTCAAGATGATGTGGCTCATGCTGCAACAAGACTGCCCCGAGGATTATGTCATCGCCACCGGGCGGCAGTATTCCGTGCGGGAATTTGTGCAACGTGCTGCGGCGGTGTTGGACATGAAGGTGTCTTTTGAGGGTGAAGGCGTGGACGAGGTGGGGCGCGATGAGACAGGTAAGATCATCGTCCGGGTCGATCCGACTTATTTCCGTCCGGCCGAGGTGGAAACGCTTTTGGGTGATGCCAGCAAGGCGCGTCAGCAATTGGGATGGGAGCCAGAGACGTCCTTTGAAGCGCTTGTCGAGGAAATGGCGCTGAGCGATCTGGAAGAGGCCAAAGCGGGATTGCCGCGGGCATGAAGGTCTTGCTGACAGGCGGGCGTGGCATGGTGGGCCGCGCCATTCAGGAGGACCCGAACGCCGCAGCGCATCAGATCGTGGCCCCCAACAGCACCGATCTTGATCTCACTGATCGTGATGCCGTTATGGCGGTGTTGGCTGCCGAGAAACCTGATCTTGTGATTCATTCCGCCGGGCGTGTGGGAGGCATTCAGGCTAATATGGCTGCGCCTTCCGCCTTTCTGACGGAGAACGTGGATATGGGATTCAACGTCGTTCTGGCGGCGCGGGCAGCGGACGTGCCTCAGGTTCTCAACCTTGGCTCATCCTGCATGTACCCGCATGACGCACCCAACCCCTTGCAAGAAGAGAGCCTCGGAAAAGGCGAACTTGAGCCAACGAACGAGGGTTATGGGCTTGCCAAGGTTGCGGTTGCGCGGCTGTGCGCGTTTGTTTCACGGGAATGCTCTGATCTGGCCTATAAAACTCTGATCCCATGCAACCTTTATGGTGCGCACGACAAGTTTGACCCCAAAGTCTCGCATCTCGTGCCAGCCATCATCCGCAAGCTGCATGACGCAAAGCAGTCTGGTTCAGAAACCGTCGAGATCTGGGGCGATGGTACGGCGCGGCGCGAATTCATGTATTCACGCGATCTGGCTGATGGGGTCTGGGCGGCTGTGAATGGTTTCGATGCCCTGCCGGAGATGATGAACATCGGTTTGGGATATGATTATTCGATTAACGACTATTATGCAGAGGCCGCCAAAGTCATCGGGTGGGAGGGAACCTTCACACATGATCTCTCCAAACCCACCGGCATGAAGCAGAAATTGTTGGATGTCAGCGCGCAGACGCGTTTTGGCTGGGCACCAAAAACATCGCTGCAGGACGGCATTGCGCAGACATATGCGCATTTTCAGAACCTTTTGGAACGAGGCGAAGCATGAGCGAGATTGACGGCTTCCCACTGGCCACGACAAGCTGGGACGACAAGGAATATGACGCCATCGACCGGGTGGTGAAATCCGGCATGTTCTCGATGGGGGCCGAAGTTGCCAAGTTCGAGGACCAGTTCGCCAAGGCGATGGGATCGGCGCATGCGGTGATGGTCAATTCCGGATCGTCGGCCAATCTGATTATCGTTGCGGCCCTGCGCTATCATTCCAAACATAGCTTGTCGGAAGGCGCTGAAGTCATCGTCCCAGCAGTGAGTTGGTCCACGACCTACTACCCGCTGCACCAGTATGGCCTCGTTCAGAAATTCGTTGATATTGATCCTGACACGCTCAACTACGATCTAGAGGCACTGGCCGCCGCCATCACTGATGAAACCCGAGCGATCATGGTGGTCAACTTGTTGGGCAATCCCAATGAGTTTGACAGGATCAAAGCCATCATTGGCGACCGCAATATTCTGATCCTGGAAGACAATTGCGAAAGCCTTGGTGCCACCTATCAGGGGCGCCAGGCCGGCACCTTTGGTATCGCGGGCAGCTATTCATCCTTTTTCTCGCATCACATCGCCACCATGGAAGGCGGGCTTGTCGTCACAGATGATGAAGAACTTTACCACATCATGTTATCGGTGCGCAGCCATGGCTGGACCCGGCATTTGCCGAAAATGAACCATGTCACGGGTGAGAAATCGGACGATCCTTTTGAGGAAAGTTTCAAGTTTGTTTTGCCCGGTTACAATCTGCGTCCGCTGGAGATGAGCGGCGCAATTGGGCAGGAACAGATTGCTAAACTGCCGATGATCGTCTCTGAGCGCCGCAAGAATGCCGCGCAGTTTCGTGCGCTTATGCAGGGATACCCGCAAATCCGTATTCAGCGTGAAATCGGCGAGAGCAGCTGGTTTGGCTTTTCCATGGTGGTTGAGCCCGATGCCGGGTTCAGCCGCGCCGATCTGATCGCGGCGCTGGGCCGTCACAAGGTGGATTGCCGTCCTATTGTGGCGGGCAATTTTGCCAAGAATGATGTGGTGGTCAAGCATATGAAACACGTGATCCATGGGGAGCTTCGTCATGCCAATGATATTGATCAGAACGGGCTTTTTATCGGCAATCACCACTATCCGCTTGAAGGCAGATGGGATTTGCTGCGTGCGGCTTTGGACGAAGTGACAGGATAGCCGCCGCAAAAGCCTTCAGAAGGCTTTTGCCTAAACTTTTTAGAAAAGTTTAGGCAACCCCGGCGCGCAGGGCGTCGTGAATATGGACCAGACCACACAGCGCGCCAACGTCATCAACGACCAGAAGCACCGTCCGTTTGTTGGCGTTCATCACGCCTAGCGCTTCGACCAAGAGCGTATCTGGCGTTGTGGTCATGGGGGTGCGTGTTGCCACCTCGCCGGCAGTGCGCGACATCAGGCTGTCCATGTTGCGACGCAGGTCGCCATCGGTGATGATGCCTAACAACTGCTCGTTCTCAACTACAGCGGCAACACCAAACCCTTTTGCGGTCATTTCCAGAAGTGTGTCGCCCATTGTTGTGTCGGGAGTCACAGCGGGTAGTTCATCCCCGCTATGCATCACCGCCGAGACTTTCAAGAGCTGCGCGCCAAGCGTGCCGCCAGGATGAAAAGCCAGGAAATTCTCTTTTTCAAAGCCGCGCAGTTCCATCATGGCCACAGCGACGGCATCCCCCATAGCCATGGCACAGGTGGTCGAGGTGGTGGGTGCCATGCCGATCCCGCAAGCTTCGGGCGCATCAGGCATTTGTAAAACAAGATCAGCCTGTGTGCCCAGTGTACTGTCCGGCTTTTTGGTGATGGCAATCATTGGGATGGCGAAGCGCGCACAATGGCCGATGATATCGGCCAACTCACGGTTTTCGCCATTGTTGGAGATGACAATAACTGTATCTTGCTGGGTGATCATGCCCAGATCGCCATGGCTGGCTTCGCCGGGGTGGACATGCTGCGCAGGGGTGCCCGTGCTGGCCAGTGTTGCGGCAATCTTGGCCGCCACATGACCCGATTTGCCCATGCCGGATACGATCACCCGGCCTTTGGTTTTCAGCAAAAGTTCAATCGCTGCATCGAAGGTCTCTGGGAGCGCATCACGCATATGATGCAGCGCTGTGGCTTCCGTCTCAAGCACCTGACGTGCGATGTCGGACGGGGTCTGCTTGCTCATGGTTTGTTGTCCCAAGTCATCGCTCTAGCCTTATCGCACAGCATTCGGCTCGCCTAGTCCTCATGCACAATCTTGATGTGTCGCCCGCCACGTGCCTCTGCGAGGGCCATCTGCTTTTGCCGTTCTCGAAAGCGGTCTTTGTCGGCCTCGGACGTCTCATGGGCGCAATACTGACAGGAAACACCTT
>JBCAZO010000037.1:0-12049 GCA_038532975.1 Pseudomonadota bacterium | reverse complement strand
CTGTGAATCTGACAGCGCGCCAAAAAGAAATCTTGCGCGAATTCGAAGAGCTGTCAGAGGAAAACAACCCCGAAAGCAGTAGTTTCTTTAAATCAGTAAAAAGCTTCTGGGATGGAATGAAAAGTTAATCGTTTCGTCCCGGGCGTATCGCTTAACCACCTGTTAAGCTACGTATGAGCATGGTTACGCCATGCAGCCCAACTCTCAAAAATCCGAGGCGACCATGCCGCTGTTTGCAGCGGATGAATTAGTGTTTTCCTCTCCCAGAGCCTCTCAAAAACACCCTCCTTATATTCAGGATCATCGCCGCCGTCTGCGCGACCGATTCTTGGCGGGGGGGCCGGAAGCACTTCCTGACTACGAAGTGCTGGAATTAGTTCTATTCCGCGCCATACCACGCCAGGACGTGAAACCAATTGCACACGATCTTCTGGCGGAGTTTGGCAACTTCAATGCTGTGATCTCAGCTCCACACGATCAACTGTCACGCGTCCGTGGCGTTGGACCATCCGTGGTTTGCGAGTTAAAAGTCGTGGAAGCGGCGGCTCATCGTCTGGCCCGGTCTCGGGTGATTCACCGCCCGGTGGTGTCTTCTTGGGATTCTCTCATTGACTACTGTCACACCACCATGGCGCATCGTGACGTCGAGCAATTCCGCGCCTTTTTTCTAGACACCAAAAACGCACTTATCTCTGACGAAGAACAGGCTCGCGGGACGGTCAATCACGTTCCTGTTTATCCCAGAGAAGTCGTCAAGCGCGCATTGCAATTGAATGCAAGCGCACTCATCCTGGTGCACAATCATCCCTCCGGCGATCCAACACCATCATCAACTGACATCTCTGTCACGCGCCAAATTCAGAACGCATGTGAGGTTCTAGGGCTCACATTGCATGACCACGTGATCATCGGAAAGTCTTGCGAAATCAGCTTTCGTGCGGAAGGTTTAATCTAACGGACCCAAACTTCGACACGTCGGTTAATGCGTCTGCCCCATGCTGTCTCGTCACAGGCCATGGGAAGAGCTTCACCAAAAGCGTCCACTTCAACGTTCACACGAGACAGATTTGCTGTCTCGGCAGCCGCCAAAACTGCGTCTCTGACAGCCAAAGCTCGGCGCATTGCAATCCGCTTATTTGTAGCCGCAGCCCCCTCGCCATCGCTAAACCCAACGAACATTAATCGGCGCGTATCATATCGCCCCTGCTCCAAAGCCCTTGCCAACTGCAGGACATTCGACCGAGATTGCGCATCTAAACGCGCTGAGCCAGGTTCAAACCGAAAACTTGTCGTCAACCTGCGCAAAGACGTAAGGGTTGAGACCAACCTCTGCAATTCTTCCAAAGAGATTTCCGGCCCAGCCAAAGTGATGGCGTTCGCAAACCGGTCTCCCTGCTCGTTAACTGAGATCTCTTCCTGCCCCTGGTCCACAAAACCCGCACGCCGAATGACAAGCTGTGCCGAAGGATCACGCAAAAATATCAGAAACTCGCGCACAAGTTTTGGAAATCTCCGCGCTGGAACATAAAGGAACACCGGCGCGGTCAGTGGATAGTCTTCAGTCTTAACAGCCCTGCGCGTTGCCTGAAGCGCAAAGCCGCACCCACCGCCCAGCGCGAGTGCCCAATTGTTTCCAATCTCAGTCTGGCTTGTCAGGCCAAAGGCAAAAGGATCCTTGGTTACGGCCTCTGACAAGGCACGACCATCATCAAAAACCTTGGCCTCCGAACTGAGTTGTTCGACCGCAGGTTTTAGGACCAGATCCTCTGTGGCCTGCCCCAACCCGGTGTTCGGACCATGCACATGAACACTAATAGGGGCATCAGGTCCACCAAGGTCTGCCCAGTTCACAATATCCCCAGAGAGAACACCTGCAAGCTCAGGAAGTGTAATCACCTGCACAGGGTTCGATGGCGAAACAATAGGCACGAGTGCATCAAGCGCCACAACCCGGCTTCGCCCTCGTGCTTCGAGATCACCTAATCCTCTTTCACGCGCCTCGCTAAGCTCATCATCTCGAATTTCGCGCATCGACATAGCAATGTCTGCGTCCCCCTGGATCAGCTCTGTGATCCCAGTATCCGAATTGTTTAGGCGCAAGAATATCTCACCCACCACGCGCTCTTCGGCGGGATCAGTCAGTATGGCCAAAACCGTCTCATCTTCGAGGTTCTGAAGGCTAAGATCATAGTCCGACCGGATCGCAAATGCTTCCAGCAAAGCCGGCAGCAATATGCGCCCAATAGTCGGCGATCCGGAAAAGACTGCTTGCGCGATGAAGGTTTCCAGGTTGGGACAGCCCGGTCCCGCGCAGTCAACACCAGACCCATCAACAGTCAACTCACCATAAATGGTATCGACACGATAGAACTCGCCATCGAAGCCCAGCAGGTTGCCAGAAATCTCAACCCGACCGTCGCGTGATGTCAAAGTGACGTCTTGGGCAAAAGCAGGCAGCCCGCAAACCCAAAACAAAAGTGCGGCGAAACCCGCCGCACGCGCTTTAACCATCTGGACCTCTTGCTCGCAGCGCTCAATTGCGTGCGATTGTCAGGTCTTCGTATAGGTTTTTCAACACAAGAAACTCACCAACAGCACCACAGTCCGGCATAGCGATCATTAGGTCACGCGCCTCGAGGCCTCCAGCACCAGACATGATGAGGGCCTGAGCTTCCAAGTCTTGGCCACAGGTTGCGTCACCAACTTCAATCTCAATGTTGATATCAGTGTCACCATCCCCTTTGGACGGAAAAGTATAGATTTCCGCATTCAGGCTTTCTGCCAGGTCATCCTCGGCAAATCGCGTGAGGAAACCAGTTTGTTCCGGCAAGATGTCTTTGCTTGTTCCACGCCGCACATGACCTGCATCCTCGTAAGTCGCGCCATTCTCAAAGGCATGCATCTGCACATCGGTGTCGCCCTTCCATTGTACGACGTACCGCTCATAGGCGCTCAGATCAGAAATCTGCGCATTCGCAACGGCACCTTCGCCGTTGGGAAACGCCGCGATGAACAAAGCATTCTCAGCAAGAGCTGGAACGTTAGAGCGCCACTCTCCATTCTCATCCGTTATGCCCGAAATCATCATACCACTGTGGTGCAACGTAAAGCGTTCATTCGTCATGCAACTTGCCTCAAGCGCCAGCATTGTCATCGCCGCATCATCCGGGGTTGCTGTCAGCTCAATTTCGCAGGTAAAGGCAGGCGCCTTTTCTTCAACCGGAAGATCAGAGATTGGTGCATCACTGGATGCAACAATCTTTACCGGTTCGCTTGGGAGCATAATAGGATCGGCAGCGGCGACAGGCGCCGCAGGAAGGGCAGACGTAAGAATAACTTCGTCTACCTGTACGTCTTCAATATCTCCGGCTTTTTCGCTCAAAGCGAGGGCATCTATGTCTGAAATCGCCTGTGCATCATCTGGCAAAAGCCCTACGGATTCGACAAAATCCCGTTTGGTCTCAAATCCTAGAGGAAACGCCTTGGAACTCACCGAGGCGACGGCCACGCCAGATCTGGTTTGGTTCTCACCACCGGTAAGTACGTTCTGCATCACGTACCCTGTACCCAGAGCACAAATCAGCACACCACTGGTCATGACCAAGCGCTTGGGACCAAAAGATAATTTCATGACGGCCTCCCACAAGCCAGAGAAATTCTGGATTGTGGTAGTCAAAAATCAAGGCCGGTCTGTGGCAGTGCAAAGGTGTCTTTTTGGCGTCTCGGCGTTAAACTTAGACCAACCTACCGTGGCAATGTTTGAATTTCTTGCCAGATCCGCATGGGCATTTGTCATTGCGACCTGGATTACCCCAAGTCGTTGGATCGTTCTCATCAAAGCCTTCCTGCGCTTCACCGGCAGGTTCATCTTGGCCCCCAACAGCCTGCTCCACGGCACCCTGCATCGCTGCGCGTTGCGCTTCAATCTGTTGAAGCATCGCCTGCTGTTCTTCTTCTGTCATCGGACGCACCTGCGACAGCTTCTGAGTTACATCCTGCCGCAACCCATCCAACATGCTTTCAAAAAGCTGAAACGCCTCGTTCTTGTATTCGTTCAGTGGGTCACGTTGCGCATATCCACGAAACCCAACGACACTACGCAAATGTTCCAGCGTCAAAAGATGCTCGCGCCATTTTGTGTCGATTGTCTGCAAAAGAACCTGCTTTTCAATCATACGCATGTTTTCAGGGCCAAACTTTTCAGCTTTATCCGTCATCATATCGCTGGCAGCTTTTTCAATACGATCCGCGATCTCGTCGTCGTCAACGCCTTCTTCTTCGCCCCATTCTACAAGTGGCAAATCAAGCGTCAGCTGTTCGGCAACTGCTGTTTTGAACCTCTCCATGTCCCACTGATCCGCATAACTTTTGGGCGGCATGTAGCGGTCGATAAGGTCGTCAATCACTTCGCCACGCATGTCCGTTGTGATTTCCGAAAGATCTTCGGCTTTCATGATGTCGAGGCGTTGTTTGAAGATCACCTTCCGCTGCTCATTCATCACATCGTCAAACTTCAAGAGCTGTTTACGGATGTCAAAGTTGCGGCCTTCGACCTTGGCTTGCGCGCGTTCAAGGCTCTTGTTGACCCACGGATGAATGATTGCCTCGCCTTCCTTCATGCCAAGCGTCGCAAGCACTTTTTCCAACCGCTCCGAACCAAAAATTCGCATCAGGTCGTCTTCTAGGCTCAAAAAGAAAGATGATCGCCCCGGGTCGCCTTGACGCCCCGAACGACCCCGTAGCTGGTTATCGATCCGCCGGCTTTCATGACGTTCAGTGGCAAGAACATATAGGCCACCGGCTTCTTTCACCGCGTTTTCATCGGCCGCATGTTCAGCCTCGATCTTTTGGCGAAGCGCTTCAGGGTCAGCCTCTGGATCTGCTGCGATAGCTTCAAGAATCTTCAACTCGACATTGCCGCCAAGCTTAATATCCGTTCCACGCCCGGCCATGTTGGTCGCAATAGTCACCGCCCCAAGCTTGCCTGCTTCAGCGATGATCTGCGCCTCTTGCTCATGTTGACGCGCGTTCAGAACGTTATGTTTCACGCCAGCTTTCGTCAAAAGCGCGCTCAGCGTTTCTGACTTCTCAATAGAAGTCGTGCCCACAAGTATGGGCTGCCCTTTTTCATGCGCCTTTTGGATGGCGGCGATAATCGCGTCAAACTTCTCTCGTTCTGTGCGATAGACCGCGTCATCTTCATCTTTGCGTTCAATTGGTTGATTGGTGGGCACCTCGACAACGCCCAGACCATAGATCTGGCCAAATTCTTCGGCCTCGGTCGCCGCGGTTCCGGTCATACCTGCCAGTTTGTCGTAAAGCCGGAAATAGTTCTGGAAAGTCACCTGCGCCAAGGTGACGTTTTCCGGCTGAATATCGCACCCCTCTTTGGCTTCAATTGCCTGGTGCAACCCTTCGGAAAGACGGCGCCCTGCCATCATGCGCCCAGTGAACTCATCAATCAAAACCACATTGCCATCGCGCACGATATAGTCGCGATCCTTCAGGAACATTTTATGCGCACGAAGACCTTGGTTCACATGGTGCACAATGGTCGTGCTTTCCGGATCATATAGGGACTGTTCCTGCTCAAGAATGCCGTTTTCGTGCAGTATACTTTCAAGATATTCGTTACCTTCATCCGTGAATGTCACGTTCTTCGTTTTCTCATCAATCGTGTAATGCTCTTCATCCAAAAGCGGGATGAGCTTATCGATTGTCACATATAACTCACTTCGATCCTGCGCCGGACCAGAGATGATCAAAGGCGTCCGCGCCTCATCGATCAGGATTGAATCAACCTCGTCCACAATTGCAAAAAAGTGCCCGCGCTGATTCATTTCCTCCAACGACGATTTCATGTTGTCGCGCAGGTAGTCAAAGCCAAGTTCATTGTTCGTGGCGTAAGTCACGTCAGCCGCATACGCCTCTTTCTTTTCCGGCTCGGGTTGCTGTGGATACACCACGCCGGTTGTCATACCCAGCGCAGAGTAAACCTTGCCCATCCATTCCGCGTCGCGCTTCGCAAGATAGTCATTGACGGTGACGATATGGACGTTGCCACCGGTCAAGGCATTCAAATAGGCCGGGAACGTCGCAACAAGCGTTTTGCCCTCACCCGTCTTCATCTCTGAAATATTGCCCTGATGCAGGAAAATCCCGCCCATCAGCTGCACGTCAAAGGCCCGCAAACCTAGCGCGCGTCGTGCAGCCTCCCGACAATTGGCAAAAGCTTCTGGCAATAGATCATCAAGGCTGTCGCCTGATGAAATGCGCTGTTTGAACTCCTGGGATTTATCAATCAGTCCCTGATCACTCAGAGCCTCGAATTCCGGCTCCAAAGCGTTGATTTTCTCCACCAAAGGCCGCGTTGCCTTAATTTTGCGATCATTCGGCGTTCCGAAAATCTTTTTTGCAACCGTTCCAATACCCAGCATCTTAAATCCGTTCAGGTCTTTCGCTTGTTTTTGATGGGCAATCGCTTGCCCCCTCCGCCCTGCAACCCTAGAACGGGTGCAAAGGGCAATGCGCCTTTGTATCAAGGCGATGTAAGGGCCTGCCGATACACTGTCAACGTCACAGGGCATGATGCTTCTGAACGAATGAACAAAGGAAAATTTATGTTGCAATCATTCAAGACTTTTGTCGCCGCTTCCTGCCTTATTGGAGCAACCTCAGCAGCGGTATTCGCGCAAGACGAAGTCGATGTAAATCAAGTGCTTGCAACCGTCAACGGAACAGAGATCACGCTCGCTCATGTGATCGCTCTCAGATCTGAGTTACCCCAACAATATGATCAGTTTCCATCGGCGCTGCTATTCCAGGGCATCATGGATCAGCTCATCCAACACACACTTATGATGCAGTCCATCGAAGATCAGGCCTCTTTCAAAAGCAGGATTGCTATTGAAAACGAAACCCGCTCCATCATGGCTGGCGAAGTGTTGCAAGGCATTGTTTCCGAAGAACCATCCGAAGACAGCCTTCGCACGCTTTACGACGAAAAATACCCTTCCGATCTTCAGGAAACGGAATACCGGGCATCACATATCCTCGTGGAAACCGAGGAAGAGGCCAAAGCGCTAGTTACCGAACTCGAGGGCGGTGCAGATTTTGCTGCACTTGCCCGTGAAAAATCCACAGGACCTTCTGGTCCGTCTGGTGGAGATTTGGGCTGGTTCGGAGCAGGCGATATGGTCGAACCGTTTTTCAATGCGGTTGTCGAATTGGAAAAGGGTCAGGTATCCCCGCCCGTCCAAACCACATTCGGATGGCATGTCATCCTTTTGGCTGAAACACGCGACCGCGCGCGTCCGGAATTCGATACTGTTAAACCTCAACTCGTTGAAGAAGCGCGTCAGGCTTCTGTTGAGTCTTTTGTCGCTGATTTGCGCGAAAAGGCTGACATCACGCGTGCGGATACCGATGGGATCAATCCAGACGTTATTCTGAACTTCGATCTCTTGGAGGAGTAAACATGGGTAAGACACCCGCCGTCTCGCCCTTGGCACCTGACACATTTCCTGATCTTCCCACAATCAAAGGGGCGCGGTTCGCAGCCGTTGAAGCGGGTGTTCGTTACAAAGGCCGCAAGGATGTGACGCTCATATCACTTGATCCTGGCACTGCGATGGCGGGCGTCTTTACCAAATCTGCCACGCGCTCGGCGGCAGTGCTGGATTGCCAGGAAAAGATCGGCACGCATAGCGACACAGGTGCAGCGATTATCGTGAACTCCGGCAACGCCAACGCCTTCACCGGCAAGAACGGAAAGAAGTCAGTGGCCGCGATTGCCAGCGCAGTTGCAGACACGTTGAACCTGCCCTCAGAGCGGGTTTTTTCATCCTCCACAGGGGTTATCGGAGAAAGCCTGCCGCACGATCGCATTTGCGCCAAAATCGCCGAGGCTGCAGAAGCGCTTTCCGAAACAAAGCTTCCCGATGCCGCGCAAGCCATCATGACAACGGATACCTTCCCAAAAGGTGCAGGCGCGACTGTCTCTGTCGATGGTCAAGATGTCCATATCGCAGGCATCGCCAAAGGATCCGGGATGATTGCGCCTGATATGGCGACGATGCTGGTTTACATCTTCACGGATGCTCAGATGGAGCGCGAAGTGCTGCAGCAAATGGTGACGGCGCTCAACAAAAAGACGTTCAACTGCATCACCGTCGATAGCGACACTTCAACATCCGATACGCTCTTGGTCGCGGCGACCGGTGCCTCAGGCGTGCACGTCACAGATAAAAGCGTCGGTTTCATGGAGGCCTTGCGATCCGTCATGCTCAATCTGGCACACCAGGTCGTGCGCGATGGCGAGGGCGCAACCAAATTTGTCGAAGTGTCCATTTACGGCGCGTCCAGCGATGCCGATGCCAAAACACATGCCATGTCCATCGCCAATTCGCCTTTGGTCAAAACCGCCATAGCAGGCGAAGATCCAAACTGGGGCAGGGTGGTCATGGCCATCGGAAAATCTGGCGCACCGGCTGATCGCGACCTGTTGTCAATCTGGTTCGGCGAGACGCTTGTGGCCGAAAAAGGCTGGGTTAGTGACACATATCGCGAAGAAGACGGTGCCGCGCATATGAAAACCGATAAGATTGAGATTCGCGTTGACCTCGGTCTTGGTGGGGGGACCGCAACGGTCTGGACCTGCGATTTGACGCACGGATACATCTCGATAAACGCGGATTACCGGTCTTGAAGACTGTCCTAGTATCCGCTGTCGCTCTGATTGATGTAGAAGGCCGAATCCTTCTGGCCCAGCGTCCCGAGGGTAAATCAATGGCAGGTCTCTGGGAGTTCCCCGGCGGCAAGGTGGAAGACGGCGAAACACCCGAGGCCGCCCTGATCCGCGAGCTGGAAGAAGAGCTTGGCATCAACACATGGGAAAGCTGCCTCGCGCCCCTCATCTTCGCCAGCCACAGCTATGACGACTTCCACCTGCTTATGCCGCTCTTCGCCTGCCGCAAATGGGAGGGCACACCGCAATCGCAAGAGGGCCAGACATTGAAATGGGTGCGCCCAAACCAGTTACGCGACTATCCCATGCCCCCTGCCGATATTCCTTTGATTCCAATCCTTCGCGATTGGCTCTAACTTAGGAAAATGAAAAGGGCGGCATTTTGGCCGCCCTCAAATCACTCTCTAAAAAGGCTTAATCCAGATTCCGTTCGATCTCTTCACGCTCAAAGATTTCGATCACATCACCGGCACGAATGTCGTCGTAGTTCTCGAACGCCATACCGCATTCTTGGCCTGACTGAACCTCTGGCACCTCGTCCTTGAAGCGTTTCAGCGTCTTGAGCGTGCCTTCGTGGATCACCACGTCATCCCGCAAAAGACGCACGCCTGCGGATCGACGCGCCACGCCTTCGGTGACGAGACAGCCTGCAACCTTGCCGACGCCGGTAACCTTGAAGACTTCCTTGATTTCGGCATACCCGATGAAGTTCTCGCGAATTTCCGCACCTAGCAGGCCGCTCGCTGCTGCCTTCACATCGTCCACAAGATCGTAGATCACGCTATAATAGCGAATCTCGACACCCTTCTGGTTGGCACTGTTCCGCGCCGGGGCATTCGCCCGCACGTTAAAGCCAATCACTGGCGCACCCGAGGCTTCGGCAAGGCCCACGTCACTTTCGGTGATCGCGCCGACACCGGAATGAAGCACACGCACACGCACCTCTTCGTTGCCGATTTTCTCCATCGCCTGAACAATAGCCTCAGCAGATCCCTGCACATCCGCCTTCACAAGAATGGGAAGTTCGGCGACATTCTCGTTTTCCTTGGCTTGTGCCAAAAGCTGTTCCAGCGACGTGCCTGCACCCGCTGCGGCACGCTTCTCTTTCGCGGCTTTTTCCCGATACTCGGCAATCTCACGTGCCTGCGCTTCGGTATCCACCACATTCAAAACGTCGCCCGCTTCGGGCGTACCGTTCAAACCAAGAACCTCAACAGGCACCGATGGGCCGGCCTCTTTCACCCGATCCCCCCGATCATTGATCAGCGCACGGACACGACCGTATTGCTCACCCACAACAAAGATATCACCTTGTCTCAACGTGCCACGCTGCACGAGAACTGTCGCGACAGGACCACGGCCCACGTCAAGCTGCGCTTCGATCACAGCACCCTCAGCTGCGCGATCAGGGTTCGCTTTCAATTCAAGGATTTCCGCCTGAAGCGCAATCGCCTCAAGCAACTCGTCAAGTCCTTGCCCGGTGATCGCAGACACTTCGACGTCCTGCACTTCGCCAGACATCTTCTCAACGATCACTTCATGCTGCAGAAGATCGGTGCGTACTTTGTCAGGGTTCGCCTCTGGCTTATCGACCTTGTTGATCGCCACGATCATGGGCACTTCTGCCGCCTTGGCGTGATTGATCGCCTCGATCGTCTGCGGCATTACTGCGTCATCCGCCGCAACGACAAGAACCACGATATCTGTTACCTGGGCACCGCGTGCACGCATGCTGGTAAACGCTGCGTGGCCCGGTGTGTCGAGAAAGCTTAGCACGGACCCACTATCGGTTTTCACCTGATAGGCGCCGATGTGCTGCGTAATCCCACCTGCCTCTCCGGCGACAACCTTGGCATCACGAATCGCATCCAAAAGGGAGGTCTTACCATGGTCCACGTGACCCATGATAGTGATGACCGGTGGACGCGGTTTGAGATCTTTGTCGTCATCGTCAACAGAGTCGATCACATCTTCCACGTCCGAGTCACTGACACGAACCACTTTGTGACCGAATTCCTCGATGATAAGTTCGGCAGTATCCGCATCAATCGGCTCGTTCTGCGTAAGCATCAGGCCATTGTTCATAAGCGCCTTGACCACATCGCCAACACGTTCGGCCATTCGGTTGGCCAACTCCGAAACAACGATCACCTCAGGCAACTGAACTTCCCGCACAATCTTTTCACGGGACTCATTGCCACCCAGCGCCTTCTGACGCGCGCGCTCTTGCTTGCGCTTCATCGCAGCAAGTGATTTTTGCCGCCCGCCTTCGCCACCGGAAAGTGCCTGGTTCAGAGTCAGTTTACCCGCACGACGACTTCCATCATCACCGCGGCCCTTATTGCCCCGGTTTCGATTCTCTTCACGTTCGCGATCTTGCCTACGTGGTGCTTGCTTCGGTGCCCGTGTCTGAGGCGCCTCCTCCGCAGGTGCGGCTGCCGCCGCTGCGGCGGCCTTCGCAGCGACCTCAGATTCACGCTTTTTGCGCTCTTCTTCATCCGCCTTTGCTTTGGCGCGCTCTTCCGCTTCGCGCTGTTCGCGCTCTTTGGCCTCGGCTTCCTCACGGCGTCGCATCTTCTCTGCTTCGCGCGCTTGCTCCTCAGCTTCGCGTTTTGCCGCTTCATCCGACTCGCGCTCTTTGGCCGCGGCCAACGCCTTCATCCGGCGCTCCATTTCCGCATCGGAAATTCCAGCAGGACGCTTAGACGCATCAGATTGCGGGGTCGCAGGCTTTGACGTTCCAGCCGCCGGAGCCGCCGCACCCGGCTTAGGTTTGACGATCCGTTTCCGCTTGGTTTCCACCACGACGTTCTTGGTGCGCCCATGGCTAAAGCTCTGCTTGACGTTCCCCGAACGAGGACCGCCGCGCACACCCAGGGTTTTCTTTCCGTCGTTGTCGCTCATCTACTTCAACTTCCTTTCCGGCGGGGATTTTCCCCGGCCGAGACGCGCAAGCCTTTAAGCCTTGCCGCCTCCTCTACAACACGTTGGCACAAACCTCCAGCCGCTAGTGCAGCATGAATTGTGCTTTCCCGGCCAAAGGCCTGGCCCAGTTCATCCGCGGTCAACCATCCAATCCAAGAGCCGCCGTATGGCGTGCTTAGCTTGGACTTTCCGCGCTCTGACCCGTCACTCGCCTGAATGAGCACTTCAGCCTCATCCTTAGACAGCCAATCCTTAACCTTTTCGTAACCCGAAACCGCCTGACCCCCTTTTCGGGCCAGGCTAATCAACTCGACCACACGGCGTGCCAGCAGGGTTTCAACCTGATCCAACAAATCATCCGGCACTGTCACAGCCTGC
>JBCAZO010000036.1:0-12111 GCA_038532975.1 Pseudomonadota bacterium | reverse complement strand
GCCAATTATGTGCCTTATGTTCAGGTGGGCGACATGCTTTATGTGTCGGGCCAGCTGCCAAAAGATGGCACATAATTGGCCGCCGGTGCAGGCGCATCAGGAAGCGTGACCCCCATCTCTGCCAGTTTGCTTTCAAATTTTCCCATCGGCCTCATCTCCCGGATTCGTTTCGCCCGTGGACGCTAGCCGCAGTGCCCGGCAAAGAAAATCAGGAAAACTAGTTTCACGATCATTCTTGAGCCAAACCGAATTGGGTCTGGCCGCTGTTACTCGCGAAACGCTTTGGAGAAATAGTCGCTGAGAGGTTTGACAAGATAGGCCAGTGGCGTACGGTCTTCTGTGCGGATAAACGCCTCGACCGGCATTCCGGGGATCAGGGTCACGTCTTGCGGCAAGCGGGCCTGTTCTCCTTCACTAAGCTCGATTTCGGCCCTGTAATAGCTGCGATGTGTGCTTTCCTCTTGGAACGCATCAGCCGAGATCTGCATCACCTGCCCTGTGAGTTCAGGCGTGCGTCTTTGGTCAAGCGCTGAAAACCGCAGGATAACCTCTTGGCCCAGATAGAGCTTATCAATATGAATGGGCTCCACTCGCGCGTTGATGATGAGCGGGCGATCTTGCGGCACGATGTAGAGGATAGGGTCCGCGGGCCGAATAACAGACCGCAGCGCAAAAACCCGCAGGTCATAGATGATCCCGGATACCGGGGCGCGGATGTCCAGCCGGTCCAGCCGTTCGATCAATGCACGACGCTCTTCCAAAAGCTCCAGTTCCCGGTATTGCTGATCCCGCAAGGTCGCTATGGCCTCTTCGCGCCGCTGCGCGCCTAATTGCAGCACTTCGATATCAATCTCGGTCATCCGTCCTTCGGCCTGCGCAGCCTGAGCGGCCAATTCGCCCATTTGCCCGGACAGACGCGCTTTTTCGCGTTGCAGCGACAGCACACGTGTCGCTTGCGCCAGCCCCTGATCCAACAGGGCTTGTTGATTGGCAAGTTCAACATCAATCAGATCAAGCTGTTCTTGCAAGGCGGTCGCCTGCGCCATCAGGCCAGTAATCTGATCCGCGATTTGCCGCCTCTGTTTTTCAAGCTGCGTGATTTCCTGCGCGGTGGTTTCGCTGCGCGCCGCCAGCAACCGGGTTTGTCCTTGCAATAACCCTGAGACATCCGAATCTTTCAGGGCGACCTGCTGCAGCAAAGGATCAAAGGTGATCCCGGGTGCCTCATCGCGCTCGGCCTCCAGCCGTCCGCGCCGCGCCATCAGCTCAAAGAGCTGGCTTTCGGTGATCGAAAGCTGCGACCGCAACTCCGTTGGATCAAGTCGCAAAAGCACATCACCCGCGGCGATGAAACTCCCTTCGTCCACCATCAGCTCGGCCACTACACCGCCATCGGGGTGCTGAACCACCTGCCGGTTTTGATCGACCTCGATCCGACCTTCTGCGACAATCGCCCCAGAGATCGTTGTGAGCGCCGCCCAAGTGCCAAAGCCGCCCAAGAGAACGACCACACTGACGACACCGATGTAGAGCGGACGTCGCACCGACCAAGCATTGCGGCTGGGCATGCTCATTGCACACCTCGAAGGCCATTGCCGCCAATCACATCGAGATGGTTTTTAACCACATTGCGCAACACCTCATCCTTGGGGCCAAAGGCGCGCAGCCGACCACCATCCAGCATCAGGAGTTTTTCGCATTCCTGTATTGCCGCAGGCCGATGCGCCATAATCAGTATCGACCGCCCCTCGGCCTTGAGGCTGCGGATGGCGCTGTTCACCGCTTCGCTGCCTTCATTGTCGAGATTTGAATTTGGTTCATCCAGCACCAGCAGCACGGGATCACCATACATCGCGCGCGCCAGTCCGATTCGCTGCATTTGTCCGCCCGACAAGCGCCCACCACCAGCAGTGACGCGGGTATCATACCCATCCGGCAGTTTCAGGATCATCGCATGCGCGTCCGCCTTTTTGGCCGCCTCTACTGTCTTCTCTGGATCCGGGTCATGGGTCAGGCGGGCAATGTTCTCGGCAATCGTGCCATCAAAAAGCTGCACACGCTGCGGCAGGTATCCGATCAGCCCGCCCAGACTGCTCGCCTCGTATTGATCAAGCGTCGCGCCATCGAGCCGAATTTTGCCGGCGGCGGGGTGCCACAGCCCCGTCAGAGCCCGCGCAAGCGAAGATTTGCCGGCACCTGAGGGGCCAATCACGCCGACCGCTTCGCCGGGTTGCACGACAAAGCTGACACTGCGCAGCGAGGCTTGCTTTTCGCCCGGCGGAAACACTGTGAGTTGCCGCACATCAAGATGCGCCCTGGGTCGCGGTAAGGGGATGCGTGCACGTTCTGGCGGCACTGCGCCCAACAATTCAGCAAGCGTCTCCCACCCTCGAACCGCACGATGCACCGCTGGCCACTGGCCAACGGCTAATTCCACCGGGGCCAGCGCGCGGCCCAAAAGGATCGACCCGGCAATCATCGCCCCGGGGGTCAGGGATCCTGCCAATACCAGGTAAGCCCCCAAACCAAGCATTGCGGATTGCAGGAACAGCCGGAATGTCTTGGTTGTCACACTGAATGTCCCAAGCAGGTCTGATGATTGAATTTGAGCGCCAAGCGCCGCATCGCGCGCCTCTTTCCAGCGGTCAAATGTGGCATCGCGCATGCCCATGGCCTGCACCATCTCTGCCTCATTGCGAATTTGATTGGCAATCTTTTCCGCAGCCACCGATGCCATGTTGGACCGCCCCGTTGGACGACGCGTAACGCGCTGATTTACCAACGCGATTACGACAAGCGTGACCCCGCCTGCCAAGGCGAGGATCCCCAGAAAAGGGTGAAATATCCATATTCCAAACAGAAAGAACGGCGTCCAAGGGATATCAAACGCTGCCATCAATACAGGCGAAGACATCAGCCGCTGTACCGCTTCCAGATCGCGCAGGCCTGTTTCGGTGTTTTCATCAGGTTCCAAAGCTGATTTGCGCACAACGGCATCAAAAACCCTGCGGTCTAGCCGCGATTGAAACCGCGCCGCGACACGCCCCATGATCCGCCCACGCGCGTAATCCAAAAGCCCCATCATCGCGTAAAGAAAAAGCACTAGAGCCGACAAAGCGATCAATGTTTCGACCGACCGGCTTCCCAAAACACGGTCATAGACCTGCAGCATGTAGATCGGCCCGGTCAGCATCAGCAGATTCACGAAAAAGCTGAAAATACCCACGGTCCAGTACAAAACACGGCTTTGTTGTCGCGCCTCACGTAGCTCCTGGAGACCCGCTTCACGTTGTAATCTGCTCGATTGCATGAATTCTAAGCCACCTATTGCCAACTGCGCTTGAAATGGCCGGTCTGTCCGGCCTAGATTGGTGTCACCGAACTGCCACATGCTACTAGGGACACATTTGACCTTCTGGGCACTGGCGCTCGTTTGGGTATGTATGCGCTGAACTGATTTAAAGATTCCTTAAACCGTGAATTACACTCGTCTCTGTTCTCCTAGCCGCGCGTTGCGTTGTATGCTGCCTGTGCTCCTCATTATGGGGTTGGCGGCCTGTGCAAAACCACCAGCGGGTCTGCCATCGGATGCGGTTTTCGACCCTTATGAAGAGCAAAACCGCAATGTGCATGAGTTCAACCGGTCGCTTGACCGCTCGATTGTTCGCCCAGCAGGCGTGGGGTACTCGGAATTTGTGCCTGACGATATCGAAGATGCGATTGGACGGTTTGCCTTCAACCTGTCACTGCCGCGTTCCATCGTGAACAGCATTCTGCAAGGCAACATGCTTGCCGCGACTGAAGACAGTTACAGGTTCCTCGTAAACAGTACCATTGGATTGGGCGGTGTCTTTGATGTCGCAACTGATCTGAACATGCCAGAAGCCAATGATGCTGACTTTGGTCAAACGCTTCATGTCTGGGGTGTGCGGGAAGGCGCTTATGTGGAACTGCCTCTGTTGGGTCCTTCGACAGAACGCGATACTGTTGGCCTCGTAGTCGATATATTCACAAACCCACTGACTTACATTCTAGACTCACCCGAGAACTACTACGGAACCATTGCATCGGTGTCTTCAGGGCTATCCAATCGCGGACGATTTGCTGATACGATCGACTCGGTTCTGTATGAAAGTGCCGACAGTTACGCCCAAGCGCGGTCGATCTATCTGCAGAACCGCAGATTTAAACTTGGCAACGGCTCGGACGGGGCCTTTGCTGACCCATATGACGACCCTGCGCTTGCTCCATTTGAGGTGTCTGATGATGAATAATCTAAATCGCCGTCACGTTGTTTCTTTGCTCGCAGCAAGCGCTGCGGCAACAACCCTGCCCGCTCCTGCATTCGCACTAACCGAAGCGCGCGCCAAGGCCTTGGTGGATCAGGTCGTGGCCGACATCAACCGAGTGATCGCCTCTGGCAAATCCGTGAATTCGATGATCCGCGATTTTGAGCGGATTTTCAGCCGTTATGCGGATGTAAACATCATTGCCCGCTCCACTCTGGGCCAAGACTCGCGTCGTGCAACGTCTAGCCAGATGCGTGCCTTCACCAAGACATTCCAAAGCTACATCGCGCGCAAATATGGCAAGCGGTTCCGCGAGTTCATTGGCGGTCGCATCGAAGTACAGGGCGTGCGCAAGGTTAAATCCTGGCACGAGGTACAGTCACGTGTGACCCTCAAAGGATCATCCCCTTTCAAAGTACTCTTCCTCGTTTCGGACCGCTCCGGGAGAGACCTTTTCTTTGATATGGTGATCGAGGGCGTTAGCCTGCGTTTGACCGAACGTACAGAAATTGGCGCGATCCTTGACCGCAATGGCGGCAATATCGACGGCCTCATCGCGGATCTGAAGAAAGCTGGCTAAATCTCTATGTCCTGGGCCTGGTCCGGGACGCCTTGCTCATCGACCAAACAGATCCCTCAAGAAACTCTCGAAATTGTTGTTACGGCGTCTTTGACGTTGCACCGGTTGTGGTTTGGGTTTGGGCTGTGGTCGCAGCATCGGCAATGGCTTTGGGTCAATCCCTTCATTCACCCGCACCATGGTCTCGCGCCAAATCTCTGCCGGAAGTCCGCCACCCGTGACCCCGCTCAACGGCGTGTTATCGTCATACCCCATCCAGACACCGGCCACATAATCCGCTGTGAAGCCCAAAAACCATGCATCACGCGCGGCCTGTGTCGTGCCGGTTTTGCCCGCTGCCTCGCGGTCGGGCAGCTTGGCGCGCCCACCCGTGCCACCATGCACAACATTATACATCATCCACGTCAACTCGCGCGCGGCTTCCTCACTGATCACACGCTCTCCGATACCGCCGCCCGTGCCCATCAATGGCGTGTCATCGCCCATAAGCTTGAGTTCAATCAAACCGTAAGGTGTTACAGACGACCCACCGTTCAGGATACCGGCATAAGCTCCGGTCATCTCAAGCAGAGTGCTCTCAGAGGCACCAAGTGCCAGAGCCGGCCCATCAGCCAGCTCGTTGTCAATGCCGAAATCCGTAGCCACTTGCCGTACAAGGTCGCGCCCCATGGCTTCTGAGACTTTTACAGCAGGTACGTTCAATGATTGACGCAACGCTTGCTGGAGCGTGACCAATCCCCTGTATTTCTTGTCAAAATTAGTAGGACACCAGCGACCAGAGCCGGGGATATCCATGCAATAGGGTTCATCCACGACAGTTGAGTCGTGATGATGCCCAAGCTCCAGCGCTGTCGCATAAACGAAGGGCTTAAAGGTCGAGCCTGTTTGCCGTTTGGCCATAGTCGCACGGTTGAAAGCACCCACCACCTGCGCCTTGCGCCCGCCGACCATGGCCCGCACGGCGCCATCGGCTGACATCACAACAATCGCGGCCTGCGCCTCGGACCCTTCGCGCACCTTGTTCTCAAAAACCCAGTCCAGAGCCTCTTCCGCCGCGCGCTGCATGCGCTGGTCCAGCGTTGTGCGGATGATCACGTCCTCGGTTGTGTCTCGTGTAAAGAACTCCGGCCCGGATTCCATCACCCAGTCGGCAAAATACCCGCCTGCCTGCCGTTGCGCCGCTGCCGATAATGTCGCCGGATTGTCCTGTGCGGCCTTCATCTCGGCATTGCTTAGATACCCTTGCTCATTCATCAACCGAAGCACTGTGGCCGCGCGATCCTGTGAACGCTCCAGATTGGTGGTCGGTGCAAGCCGCGTCGGAGCCGTCAGCAACCCCGCCAACATGGCCCCTTCTTGCGGCGTCAACGTCGCCGCAGGTTTGCCGAAATAGCGCTGAGACGCCGCCTCGGCACCATAAGCCCCGCCACCAAGATACGCGCGGTTAAGATAGATCGAGAGGATTTCGTCTTTCGTGTACTTGAGTTCCATCGCCAGCGCATAGACGGCTTCCTTGGCCTTGCGCGAAATCGATCCTCTGCGGCAATCACGGACATACTCGGCCTCGGACTCCCAGTCGTTCGCATCATATTCGACACCCAGGCACAAAAGCTTGGCTGTCTGCTGCGTGATGGTCGATCCGCCATGTCCCGACAACGGCCCGCGCCCTTCGCTGAGATTGATCCTAACCGCGCTCGCGATGCCCCTCGGGCTCAGCCCGAAGTGACGATAGAACCGCTTGTCCTCCGTCGCGACCACCGCATTGCGCAAATGCGGGCTGACTGTGCTAGCTGTGACCACGCCTCCAAACTGATCGCCGCGCCAGGCAAACACTTCGCCATCGCGATCGGTAAGCGTGACAGACCCGCGCGCGCGTCCATCCAGCAATGTGTTGACGTCCGGCAAGGTGGAAAATACGTATCCCACCGCCAAGGCCAGAACGACAAGGGCAAGACCGCCCACACGCCACGTCACTTTCCAAAAGAGGCGCAGAACCCAACGCACCAGGCGCTGAAAAAGCCCAATTAGCCCCTTGCGCGGCGGCCTTGACGACTTGCGCCGACGTTTCACGGGTGTGCTGCGCGATGTGGTTGCACGCGTCTTGGCCGGCTTGCCCGCCGGTTTCTTGTATCTTTTATCAGCAACTAGGCGCGGTGATTTTCGCCCCGATTTCGTCATGCCCAACCTGCCCGGTCATATTTATTTTGACTTAGTTTATCCCGCCCGGATTTGAATGTAGAGACCCTAAGCTCATCGCAATTCAGATTCTTAGATGTCTAATTTTTAATCATTTGACATTTTTTGCGCATATTTTGTGCAATTTTCGCGTTTTCGCCCAAGCTGATCCCTCACGACCTCTTCCCGCGCGCCCGTCTTGCCGCATTTTCTGCGCATGCAAACAAACCGCTCATTCATTGGAAAGGGACATCCGTGAAACTCATCATCGCGACCATCAAGCCGTTCAAGCTTGAAGATGTCCGCGAAGCGCTGACTGACATTGGCGTACGCGGCATGATGGTGACCGAGATCAAAGGCTTTGGCTCTCAATCCGGTCACACCGAAATTTATCGCGGCGCGGAATACGCCGTGAATTTTGTGCCGAAAATCAAACTCGAAATCGTTGTTTCGGCCGCGATGGTCGATCAGGTGGTGGAAACCATCTCGACCACAGCACGGACCGGCAAGATCGGCGACGGGAAGATCTTTGTGCTCGACGTGACGCAAGCCATGCGCGTGCGCACCGGTGAAACAAACGAAGATGCGCTCTGATCGGCGCGGGGGAAAGGACATGACTATGCAACGCTACACTCAATTCGGTCTTGCCGCAGCGGCAATGATCGCTTTGCCTCAGCTTGGGTTCGCCCAGGACGCGGCACCGGGCTTTGATGAAATAGGCCCTTATATCATGACAACCCTGCTGTTCTGCATGGCGGGTTTTCTGGTCTTCTTCATGGCCGCAGGCTTTGCCATGCTCGAAGGCGGGCTGGTGCGTTCAAAAAACGTCACTATGCAAATGACCAAGAATATCGGCCTCTACTCGATCGCGGCCATCATGTATTGGCTGATGGGCTTCAACCTGATGTATCCGGGCGAGTTCAACGGCTATGTCGGAAGCTTCTTTGTTCCAACGACGCTTGATCCCGTAGGTGTGCCGGCGTCAGAAGCCGCGCTCGACTACGCTTCTGTTGGGTCGGACTTCTTCTTCCAGCTTGTCTTTGTCGCCGCCACAGCCTCGATTGTGTCCGGCGCATTGGCTGAGCGGATTAAGCTTTGGCCGTTTCTGATCTTTGTGGTTGTCCTCACTGGCGTTATGTATCCGATTTCCGGCTCTTGGCAGTGGGGCGGCGGCTGGCTGTCCGAGGCTGGTTTCTCTGACTTCGCAGGCTCTACTGTGGTGCACTCCGTGGGTGGCTGGGCTGCTCTGGCCGGTGCGATTATCCTTGGGCCACGCCTTGGCAAATACGGCAAGGACGGCAAAGTGAATCCATTCCCAGGCTCCAACTTGGCGCTCGCCACTTTGGGTACGTTCATCCTTTGGCTCGGTTGGTTTGGCTTCAATGGTGGCTCGCAACTTGCCATGGGCACGGTGGGGGATGTCTCGGACGTCAGCCGTATCTTCGCCAACACCAACATGGCCGCAGCAGCCGGTGCTGTGACTGCCCTCATCCTGACGCAGGTCATGTACAAGAAACCTGACCTCACCATGGTACTCAACGGTGCTCTGGCCGGTCTAGTGTCCATCACCGCCGAACCGCTTGCTCCTACGCTCTTTGGCGCGCTCTGGATCGGTGCTGTGGGCGGCGTGATCGTGGTTCTGACCGTGCCAATGCTCGACAAGTTCAAGATCGACGATGTGGTTGGTGCCATCCCGGTTCACCTTTTTGCCGGTATCTGGGGCACCATCGCCGTGATCTTCTACAACGGCGACGCCAGCCTTGGAACACAGCTCATGGGCATTGCCGCCTACGGTGTCTTCACCTTCGTGGCCAGCCTGATTGTCTGGGGTGTCCTCAAAGCCGTCATGGGTATCCGCGTCGGCGAAGAAGAAGAGATCAACGGCCTCGATGTCTCGGAACTTGGCATGGAAGCTTACCCAGAGTTCTCTAAGGGGTAATCCAAAGCGTTTCGCCTTTAACCTGAACTATCAGCGAGAGGCGAAACGCGTGCGACGATTGAGTGTCTCGCGGCGTTTCGCGACAATCTGGAAGTCAGGTTTATCGCGAAACGCTTTATCTTCTCCTTCCAGATTATCTCTTTGAACCTGACCCGGGCGTTCGCGCCCGGGTTTTTTCGTGCGCACCTGTCAAGAAACATTGCAGGTCCCGGCCCGCGGCCCTAGCTTTGCGGCATGCGTCGCGCCTATTCCGCCTTTGAACAGCTTGTCGCCCCTGCACGGGCCAGCGCGACGCCTCTGCGTCTGATCCTGGGCTTGGTGCTCTGCGTTGTGCTGGTATTCACCTTCGTGATGCTCACCTCTGAGGTGCTCAATTCAGCAATGAGCGAGGATGCGCGTGCCGCTTTGGACAGCTCTTTGACCAAAGCCAGCGATCCGACCGGCGTTCTGGTGAACCTCTTCGTCTTCGTCTTCGTCCTTCTGGCGCTTGAAATCGCGCTGCGGCAAGTCCATGGCCGCAGCCTTGGCAGCGTGATCGGCGACTGGGACACTGCAAAGACCCAATTCAAAAGAACCTGCGGCTATCTCGTGGGTCTCTACGCGGTTTTGATGATCTTGATGCCCAGTGATCCCGACATCGCGCCACAATTGAATCTGGAATTTAGAACCTGGATCCTTTATCTGCCCCTTGCCCTGCCCGCTCTGCTCATTCAAGTCGGCGCCGAAGAGGTCTTGTTTCGCGGGTATATGCAAAGCCAGCTGGCCGCACGCTATGGTCGCCCACTTGTCTGGATTGTGCTGCCATCCGTGATTTTCGGCCTTTTGCACTATGACGCCGAGCTTAACGGCAACAACGCCTGGCTTGTGGTCATCTGGGCCACGGCTTTCGGTATCGTAGCTGCTGATCTGACTGCTCGTTCAGGGACATTGGGACCTGCCATCGCCCTGCATTTCTTCAACAATTTCTATGCCATATTCGTGGCCGCGCCCACTGGCCATTTCGATGGCATGGCGCTTTATACCTATCCTTTTGAAATCAGTGATGATCGTGCCGTCTGGGCCTGGGCCCCTGTGGACCTGATGATGCTCTTTGTCAGCTGGCTCACCATTCGCCTCGCTCTGCGCCGCTGATTGCATTTCCCCGCAACCCCCATTATTTCAGGTGAGGCTACGGGATAAAGGGGCGGTCGCACCTATGAACTGGATCACCAACTACGTGCGGCCACGCATCAACTCGATCTTTTCGCGCCGCGAAGTGCCCGAGAACCTTTGGTCGAAATGCGACGAATGCGGCACCATGCTCTTTCACCGTGAGCTGAAAGAAAACCTGAATGTCTGCACCTCGTGCGGACATCACATGCCCATCACCCCGCGTGACCGCTTTGAAACGCTTTTTGACGGTGGGGCCTTCGCGGAAATCGAGGTGCCCTTGCCCAAAGCGGATCCGCTGCAATTCCGGGACCAGAAAAAGTATCCGGATCGCATGAAGACCGCCCAGAAGGACACGGGAGAAAAAGAGGCCATGCTTGTGGCTTCGGGCGAGATCGGACGCACGCCCGTGATCGTCGCGGCGCAGGACTTTTCCTTTATGGCCGGGTCTATGGGCATGTATGTCGGCAACGCCATCATCAAAGCCGCGGAAGAGGCGGTGAAGCACAAGCGCCCCCTGATCCTTTTTTCCGCCGCTGGCGGCGCACGGATGCAGGAGGGCATCCTGAGCCTCATGCAAATGCCGCGCACAACCGTGGCCGTGCAGATGCTCAAGGAAGCCAATCTGCCCTACATTGTCGTACTCACCCATCCGACCACAGGTGGCGTGACCGCGTCCTATGCCATGCTGGGTGATGTGCACATTGCTGAACCCAACGCGCTCATCTGCTTTGCCGGTCCGCGGGTAATCGAACAGACGATCCGCGAAAAGCTCCCTGAAGGATTCCAACGTGCCGAGTACCTGCTGGATCACGGTATGCTCGACCGCGTGACGCCACGCGCCGAAATGCGTGACGAGCTGATTACCATCACACGCATGCTTCTGGGCCTGCCGCCAGCGGTAAAGGCGGACTTGCCTGCACCTGATGCCGATGATCCTAAATCGCAGGCTGCAACTGAAGCTGCCGCCGAAACACAAAACACGGCAGAAGCATTGGGCTCACAAGAGACATGAGCTCGGCCTCTTCCGACGTCATCCTGGAACGGATGATGTCGCTGCATCCCAAGATCATCGATCTCACGCTGGATCGGGTCTGGCGCCTGCTGGATCGCCTCGGCAACCCGCAAGAGGCATTGCCGCCCGTCATCCACATCGCCGGAACCAATGGCAAAGGCTCAACCTTGGCCATGATCCGCGCGGGGGTCGAAGGGGCAGGTCAGCGCGCCCATGCTTATACATCGCCGCATCTGGCGCGGTTTCACGAGCGCATCCGCCTCGCCGGCGACCTGATCTCCGAACCGAACCTCAGCGCCGTGCTGGATGAATGCTACGCCGCCAATGGCGACGCGCCGATCACATATTTTGAGATCACCACCTGTGCCGCTTTGCTCGCCATGTCACGGGTCAAAGCCGACTACACCTTGCTTGAGGTCGGCCTTGGCGGACGGCTGGATGCCACGAATGTTATCGCCAAACCCGCACTGACAATCATCACACCAGTTTCGATGGACCACGAACAATACCTCGGAGACACGCTGGCCAAGATCGCCGGTGAAAAGGCGGGCATAATCAAGCGCAGTGTACCTTGTGTGGTGAGTCCGCAAGCCGACGACGCCATGGACGTGATCGAGACCAAGGCGCGCAGTTTAGGTACGCCCCTTCTGGCGTATGGCCAGCATTGGCATGTCAGCGAAGAACGCGGGCGTTTAGTCTTTCAAGATGAACATGGCCTGCGCGACCTTCCGTTGCCCAACCTGCCCGGCGCGCATCAGATCGAGAACGCAGGCGCGGCCATCGCCGCACTGCGCCACTTGAATTTGGGGGATGCAGCCATCGAGGCGGCTGTGGCATCAGCCCACTGGCCCGCGCGCATGCAACGCCTGACAGAGGGCGCACTTGCACAAACCGCGCCCGAGGCAGAACTTTGGCTCGACGGGGGCCACAACCCTGCCGCCGGTCAAGCTCTGGCGAAACACAT
>JBCAZO010000035.1:0-12427 GCA_038532975.1 Pseudomonadota bacterium | reverse complement strand
ACCTTGCGTGCAGCACTCAGATCAAGCGTTATATCCGCATGGGCCACCGCCGACCGCAGGAAATACCCGCGAAGGCAACCATCTGGTGCAAGGTGCGAGACATATTGCCCATGCCCCGTCAGGAACCGCCGATCCTCTATCCGGGTCACTGGCTGACTGCGTCCAAACTTTTCCATGACTGCTCCACGCCATATCGGTTACGCGGACCCTAGCGTGGCGCGTCGTGGTGTCCAGCCTTGCTTAGTCGAAATGCGATACGAGCACCGGCGCGGATGGCCCGTAGCCGTTAAACGCCGTGGCCAGACATTCCGCATAGGCCCCCATGCCTTCGAAAATCACATAGTCGCCCTCCGCGATGTCCGAGGGCAGCGGTAGTCGCTCGGGCAAACGGTCCAGACTGTCACAGGTCGGGCCAAAGACGATGCGCGGCGATTTTGCGCCCTCGCGGGGTGTTCCGTCTTCAGACACCACCCGCACACGGGCCACAGCGCCCATATCCCGGGCCTCGGCCAAAGCACCATAAAGCCCGTCATTCAGGAAAACCGCACCAGAATCGCGCGTCGCTTTCACCCTGGTGGCAAGGCAAAACGCGTCGGCCACCATCGCGCGCCCCGGCTCACATAAAAGCTGCGGAGCTTCCGCGCCAAAGGCTTCATGAGCCACCTCAGCGACATGTTCAAAAATCTCCGCCAGATTTGGGGCTGCGCCACTTCGGTTTGCGGCGAATCCACCACCCACATTGAGCCGCGCCAGTTTGACACCGGCCTCCTGTGCCACCTTGGCAGCCGCCCGAATGTAAACGCCCCAGGGCTCCGGGTCGGCGCATTGGGTGCCGGGGTGAAAACAGATCGATGGTTGAAAGCCCCGCTGGGCCACCTCGCGCAACAGCATGGCGGCCTCTTCCGGTTCCGCCCCGAACTTGGCACCAAAATCATAGGCCGCGCCCTTGACCGGAAGCGCCAAACGCACAGCAATTTCTGTGCCTTGCGGTACGACATTCAGCTTGTCCAGCTCCGAGAGCTCATCCACCGAATAGGACGCAACGCCGTGCTTGACCGCACAGCGCACCTCATCCAGTGACCGCACAGGGTTGTTGTAATGCAGCAACGCATCAAGCGCGACCGTCCGCACTGCTTTCATTTCAGCCGGGCTTGCCACATCAAAGGCGGTCAGCCCCGCTGCGCTCAAATTTTCCAGAACAGCCCGATTTGGATTTGCCTTGACTGCATATGTCACCAGCCCCGGAAACCCCGCCTGAAACACCCGTGCCGTGGCCTGTAACACCGCAGGACAAAAGTATAAAACCGCATTGTCAGGCTGTTTGCGCCGCAAATGATCCATCGGACTGGGCCATTGAAATCGCGTATACATGGTCTGCCTCGAAACATTGTTTTTCTTAACTTTACACCAGTCTCGTTTAAAATATGGCGGCAGTTTGGATGAATTGACGTATTATTTCGGCAAAGTGATTGGGGGAATCATGCAAACAGACGAATTAGACGAAGCGCTGATCGCGCTCTTACAGGAAAACGCCCGTGCGCCGGTAGCCATGTTGGCGCGCCGATTGGGATTGGCCCGCACCACGGTGCAAGCACGGATCGAACGCCTTGAAACCAATGGGATCATCGCCGGTTACACGCTGCGCGTGAACGCCGCCCGCCGTGCGCCCCTGCGTGCAACGGCTCTGGTTCGGATCGAAGCACGCAGCCAGCCCACAGTGATGTCCCGGCTGAAATCCTTGCCCAATGTGCGCAAGGTGCACACAACATCTGGCCGGTTTGACTTGATTGTTGGGCTAGAGGCGGAAAGCACCGAGGAACTGGATGAGGCGCTGGATCGAATCGGAGACGCCAAAGGCGTGCAAGGTTCTGAAAGCCTTATACATTTGGCAACCAAACTGGATCGCTCAAATTAACCGTAAAGCGTACTCCAGCGCTCAATAAGCTGCTGCTGAAGCCGTTTGGAGCGCGTGTTCCAGCTTTTCGACCCCTGAGGACGCGTGTCATTCTTGCTATCGACCTTGGCGCGCAGATCGTCATTGGCGGTGAAAATCGCAAAGGCAAGGTCCTTGCCTTTGGGGGATGTCGCGTACCCTGCCAATGAGCTGACAAAGTAGAGCGTCCCGGTTTTTGCAGCGACCCGGATGGGATGTCCCTTGTCGGGCGAACCATTTTTATCTCTCAGTGTGATTGGCTTCAGGATCGGCTTCAAAATTTCGGATTTTCCAAACCTTGCCAAGGCCTTGGCCAAATCTACCGCCGTCAGGCGCGAGGCATCACTCAAGCCCGAGTGGTCCGCCAGTCGCGCGTTTTTCATGCCGAGCTCATCTTGCGCCCAAGCGCTCATTTCCCGCGCCGAGGCCGCAAGTCCTGTGCGCCTTCCTCGCCGACGGGCCGAGGCCGTCAAACCGACCAGTTCAGCTGTAAGGTTCGTTGAAAACTTCAACATATCCTGCAAAATATCTGTCAAAGGCGCACTTTTATGACTCACCAGCATTGGGGCATCTGGCAAAGACTTAATCGGCTCTCCTGCGGTCAGAGAAATGTCATTCACCTCGGCCAGGCGCGCAAACACCTCGGTCGTATAGGTATGCGGATACCGCACCGGCAACCACCGCGCGCCACCATTGCCAAGAGCCCGCCGCGCCACACTCCACTGATCATGGTCACCACCATCGGAATAGACGTAAACCGGCCCTTTGCGATTCGAAATCTCCATGCGAGCCGCCCGCACCGCAGGGCGGTACCGTTTGGTGCGCGCCTCTAGTGTCACATCGTAATTCTGACCCTTGCGCTTCCATTCAAAATGCACACGGTTGAAGTTCAGGTTCAGGCCAGAAATCGAGGGATTGTAACCTACGTGATCGGGTTGTCCGGGATCAATTGATCGCACGAATGGCATGGCCCCGGCCCAACAGCGCAAGCGCCCTGTAACTCTCGTGACCCCCGCCGTTTTTAAACGCTTGACCATGTCTCCCAGAACATCAGTGTCCAGTGTCGGATCGCCGCCACCTGCAAGGATCAGATCACCGTCCAGCACACCATCCTTGACGGGACCGGTGGCCAACAACCTGGTTTCAAAACGAAAATCTCCACCCAAGATGTCCAGGGCATAGAGCGCCGTCAGCGCCTTAGTCACGCTGGCAGGTGGCAAACCTTTGGCACCATTCATAGCTTCCAGAACCTTGCCGGATTTGGAATCCACTACGGCAAAACCGATGTCACCACCCAGGTTGGCAGTATCAACAATTGTCTGCGCACCCGTTGCTCGCGGAGCACTAGGTCCTTCAGGTCGTTTTTGCGGGCGAAGCGACACGGTGGGCGCGTTGGCGAGACCGGCAGTGCCCAGCGCGCTCAAGGCAGTTGTTAAAAAGAAACGTCGTGAAACTCTGTAATTCATAAATGCAGTTAACCTATGCCACCGGCTTCGCACAATCCGCTTTCCGGCTCACCTCCCCATCAACTTTTCGACAGCCCACGCCAGTCGCCCCGAGCCCGGATCTCTGTGGATGATATCGCCGTCATAGGCACATTGACGAAACACCATGCAGGTGCCTCTGCCAAGGCCAGCGCCCGCGACTGTCGCCCTGGAATACGCTGACCACGATAAATCCGCGCTGCTTTGGACATGCGCGCCGAAATACGCTGACCAGGACGCGCCAGAACACCCAAAGGCACACGTGCCACAATATCATGCCAATCCTGCCACTGATCAAGCTGCGCCAGATTGTCGGCCCCCATCAGCCAGACAAACCGCACACCGGGGCAGGCCCGCTGTAGCCTTGTCAAAGTTTCGGCAGTATAACGTGTGCCCGCCTGTGCCTCGAAATCGGTAACGTGAATACGCGGATGCTGGATCAGCGTTTCACAAGCCGCAATCCGTTGCTCCATCGGCGCCGGCCTCTGTGACTTGAGCGGGTTGCCGGGGCTGACCACCCACCACACCTGGTCCAAATCGAAACGCCTGAGCGCCTCGCGTGAGATATGCACATGCCCCGCATGCGGGGGATCAAATGATCCACCCAGAAGCCCGACAACCTGATCTGGTCGGGTATGCGGCAGTCTATAGAGCATGTCACCCCGTCCAGATTAGCGCCTCAAGCAGCGCCATTCTGCATATCGAGCGCCGTGGCGCAACGCCTTCGGATCAAAGCAATTTTAACCACTTTGTTGCTGCGGCTGCATCACATCTTAAAAGGTCTTCCCACAAACTCCGCCGATCTTTTGCGGGTGTAGTAGATCGTGACCGAGTATCTTCAAGCCATCGGATCGCCGCCTGATCCATCTAGTGACACACCCCCATCGCTGTCACTTTGCACGCGGCTTGTGAATTGCGCCAAGGACGCAATTGTACTGCAGGACTTGCACAGCAGGATTTTGTGGATAAACCGCGCGGCGGAGCAGATGTTTGGCTGGCCACTGGAAGAGGTACGTGGCTTGCCCGGCATAAGTGTCACGGCAGGCGCGGACCAAGCTACCGAATTCCATTATGACTTGCAGAGCCCGATCTTTGACCGCTATGTCGTTGCGCGCCACAAACGTCGCGATGGATCGCAGTTCTGGAACCAACAGACTTTCGCCAAGGTCGAACCAATCCACGAAAACCAGCAAAAGATGATCCTGGTCAGTTGCCGGGACATCACCGAACAGGTGCAGACCGAAACGGCCTTGCGTCAAACACAGGAAAAGCTGCGGTGCGCGGCCTATCATGACGACCTGACGGAACTCGCCAACCGCAAAAAGTTGCAAACCTATCTCGAAACTCCTTTGGTGAGTCGTGCCCTGGCAAATCAACAAATAGGCGTGTTGCAGCTCGACCTGGATAAATTCAAAGAGATCAACGACAGTTTTGGCCATGCGGCCGGGGATAGCACCCTCATTCACGTGGCCGAAGCTTTGCGTCTGTGTTCTGAACCACAGGATCTCGCCTGTCGGTCGGGCGGCGATGAGTTTCTTTTGGTTTGCCCAAAGGTCGCATCCACCAAAGCGCTCATGACGCGGGCTGAGACATTGCTTAAGGAAATAGGCAGCCCCCTGCACTGGCAGGACCAAACCCTGCATATCAGAGCGTCCATTGGTGCCAGCCTGGCGTCCGCTGCAACGACCTGTGGAGAAGACCTTATTCACCAAGCGGACCAGGCGTTATATGCTGCCAAAGAAGGCGGGCGTGCCCAAACCGTCATCTACACGCCTGAGCTTGGTAAAATTCAGACGACCAAAACCCGCCTGGCCCGTGAAATCCAGACTGCAATGACAGCAGGGCAATTTTCCATAGATTTGCAACCGCATATGCGCTTGGAAGACAACAGAATAGTTGGTTGCGAAGCGCTGTTGCGCTGGAACCACCCTGATTACGGGCAACTGTTGCCCGAGAATTTTCTCGACATCGCTCGGCGTTCCGGTGTCCTGGCGGATCTTGACTATCGCTCAATGAATCTTTCGCTAGATGCTCTGGCAAAACTTCGCGAGGCGGGACATGACCGGCTCACAGTGTCTCTGAATGCCTCCGCCGAAATCATGGCCGACAGCAACTATACCGGCTTGCTTGACTGGGCATTGCAGTCTCGCGGTTTGTCACCGGCAGATGTCTGTATCGAAATTCAGGAAACCGCAATTCTGCAGCCTGACAATTACGAAATCGCCACTACAGTGGACAAGCTCAAACGCTTGGGAACCAAGGTAGCCTTGGATGATTTCGGCACCGGGTACGCCGGGCTGGCGCACATGTCCTTTATTGATCTGGATGCGATCAAGTTGGACTGCGCCCTGATTGCCAAGCTTGAAAGAGATACACGCACTCAGCATATTGTGACCTCCCTGATCCGACTGTCGCGTCAATTGGGTATGTCTGTGATAGCTGAAGGCGTAGAGACGCAGGAACAACTTGATCTGCTGCGTGCAGCGGACTGTCCGAACGTTCAGGGATTTGGGTTGGCACATCCGATGCCCGTGGCTGACTTCCTGATCTGGCTGGATACGCTGACATCAGGTATCTGCCCGTTTGGGCACTCTGTTTCAAAGGCGTCTTAGAATAAACCTAACAAAACGAAAACTCATCTATCCACCAGGGGCAGGTCGAGCATTTCCGGCAAAACCTCGGCCGGGTAATTCTGATGCAGGCTCCAGATATTACCTGCAACCGGCTCCAGTGGGCGAAACCGGGTTCCCGGCATGGCGCGCGTCCTCAAGGCCAGCACAATATCCGACAAAACCGCCGGGTTTTCCCGAAAATACGCATGCCCTAATTGCACAGACCCGCTTTCCACCATGATGATGTTGACGTTCCCGGTGCCTTTCAGATCGTTGAGCTCACGTTCGGACAGTTTTTCGGGATCAACCCCACCTAGCCGCGTGACATTCCCGATCAGCCGAGACAGCCGCAGCGCACCATCTTGAGGGTTGGTGTAGATGTTGATCTGCTCAAACCCATCAGCAAACCGTTCCGCCACCAGCCGCTGACGCGTCACCCCCACGTCCAGGTCCGCCGCCGCCAGCACCAGAACACCCGTTTTCATATCCCTCCGCGGGTCGCGCCCACCCCCTCGGCTTTCCAACATCAATTCGCGCAACGCATCCGTCATCACAGCCGACCCTCGGGAGTGCGCCACAACGTCGATGCGCTTGACCTCTGGCACATCCGCCAGAATACGCATGAATTCCTTGAGGTGAAAAACCGAGAACTCCCCTGACTCAATGTCCCGGAAATAGGCCAGCGGCCCATCATTGCCCGCAGGCCAGGAAAACAGCATCGGGAGCGACCGCCGCCCGGCGAAATGCCAAATGCTCGCCAATGTTCCGACACCGTCGTCAAATTCGTTGTTGAACCCATGGATGTACAAAAGAACCCGATCCACGCCAGTGGCCTGCATCCGCGCGGACACTTCCCGCCGGATTGTGGCGCTGCGGGTCGCATAAGCAGCATTTGCATCTGACGTGGCCTGAAGCCGCCCGCCATTGCGTTGATACGGCAGCGGCGTTCGCGGCAATCGGGCCAACTCAGTCAGGCCGACCGGTTCCAGCCGCGTCAGCGCCGCTTGTCCCGAGGCTTGTGTCCGCGCAATCAACTCGTCCCAGGACCCAAGCCCGCCATACTCGACCCAGCTGGCCCCAAAAGCCATCGCATCATCCCGCCGTTCCCCATAGCTCACGACGGCGCCAAATTCGTCCACAACCGGATTACGGTCAGTCATGTAAAGAATTTCGGTTGTGGTCGTGCGAAACTGCGCCGGCACACCGGCTTCGGGATAGGCCTCGCCAGTCTCGAACGTGTAAAGGTTTGGCGTCGGCGACAGGAGGGCCGTCGTGTTGCGTCCCGCACAAGCAGCCGCCACCATCAGCAGCAGCAAGGCAACTCTAGAACGCATCATCATCCATTTCCTTCACGCTTGAGCGCACCCGAGTCCAACCCTGGCCGCACGTTCACTTTAGATGCAAATCAAGTTTTCAGAGCAGTAAAAGAAAAGACCGTGGAGTTGTTCCTTTGTTGCTCCTGACCGTCCGTCCAAGAGTCTGTATCAAACATTTTTAAGCAGACCCAAGCCGTTTCTTGCCGGAGCAGGTCTCTGTCCGGGCAACATTCCGCCCTGGCCCTCAGCTGATCATTTTCGCGCCGACACTCAAAGGCTGAAACCGCAGAAAAACGCGCAATTCCACCGCATCTGGAAACGGTCCTAATGACCCCGCAAATGATCTCCTACAAAGCCCAGGTGATCAGAATTCTGGGGAGACCTGATCACCAAGCTCAGGCACTGAAAGGATAAAAAAATGCCAGTGAATGCTGATCCTCTAGAACTCCACATGTTATCCCTGATCAACGACGAAAGGGAATCGCGCGGCCTCAATCCGCTCGCCCTCGAAACCAACCTGAACATGTCCGCCGAAGAGCATTCTCAATGGATGCTCGACACAAACGTGTTTTCTCACACAGGCGTGGGCGGATCATCCGCCACGGACCGCATTGAGGCTGAACTAGACCTCTCCGGAAGTTGGCGCACAGCCGAAAACATCGCGATTCAATCGATCCGGGGCGAACCCGGTTTGCTCGATGACGTGGAAAACCTGCACGACTCGCTGATGAACAGCCCCGGACACCGGGCAAACATCCTCGACCCCAATCTGGAATACATCGGACTGGGCATTGAACTTGGCGACTTCACATATTCAGGCGGGGGCACCTTACAGTCCCTCATTGCGACCCAAAACTTCGCAACCACCACAGCGCAGGTTAATCTCGATCCCGGAACCGGTACGACACCGCTTGAAATGCCAGACCCCATTCCGGTCCCTGACCCGGAGGTGATGGAACCAGAGCCTGAAACACCTCCGACCGCGTCGGACGACGAGGATGATGTTCCCGTGGCCGAGGCCCCGGATCCAGCCCCCGTTGAACCAGAAAACGTGGATGAGGATGAGATCGAAACGCCGGTCGCCGAAGCGCCCGAGCCGGCACCGTCAGAACCTCAGGACATGAACGAGGACGAGGACGAAGACGACGAAACCCCCGTCGCGGACATGCCCGATGAAACGCCCAGTGATATGGGCGAAGACAACGGTGAAGGCACCCCAGTGGCCGATGCGCCCGAGCCAGCACCGGCGGCCCCAATGCCCGCCGAACCAGAAACGGAGGAGGACGACGTCTACGCCTGTCCGTTCTTCGACGATGACTTCGACGCAGCTCCCACTCGCTCTGTTGCAAGGTTCGAGTTTGCCGGGGATGTGTTTGAGTTTCGCGACAACGAGACAGTTTTCGACAACGTTTCAATGGGCGGCCTCATTGATCGCATTCTCGCACAGGCGTCAGAGATCGCAGAACGCCAAAGCCCGGGCCTTGACCGCTTCGACTCATTCGAGTTCGCCTTCACTTTCGATCTCACACCCAACGAGGCAAGCATGTCGCAAACTCGGGGTCTGGACGAGGTCATCGACCGCGACGTCGATTTCGCGGCATTCCAGGCACCTGTTGAACAAAACGTCGACCTGTTCAGCTGATCACACCCAAAACCAAGCCCCCCGCAAAACAGCGGGGGGTCCCCCGGCCACACCCCTCGCCGCAAACTTTGCGGCCCTTCCGGCCCATTCTCTGTCACCGAACGCATTGCCCCGCCCGTGACCCTTCGCTATCTAGCGGTCTGAAACTATTCGCACCGGAGAGACCGCATGGCCGCATATCAATATGTCTACCACATGCAAGGAGTGTCCAAGACCTACCCCGGCGGCAAGAAGTGTTTTGAGAACATTCACCTCAGCTTTCTGCCCGGCGTCAAAATCGGCGTGGTCGGCGTTAACGGTGCGGGCAAATCCACCCTGATGAAAATCATGGCCGGGCTCGACACTGACTTTACCGGTGAAGCGTGGGCAGCAGAGGGTGCGAAAGTTGGATATCTGCCGCAGGAGCCGCAGCTGGACGAGAGCCTCAATGTACGCGACAACGTCATGCTCGGTGTCGCTGCCAAAAAAGCCAAGCTTGATCGCTTTAATGAACTGGCGATGAACTATTCCGACGAAACCGCCGATGAAATGGCCGCGCTGCAGGACGAGATTGACAGCCAGAATTTGTGGGATCTCGACGCCCAGGTGGATGTCAGCATGGAGGCCCTGCGCTGCCCCCCCGATGATGCGGATGTGGCCAGCCTGTCGGGCGGGGAACGCCGCCGCGTGGCCCTCTGCAAACTTCTGCTTGAGGCCCCCGACATGCTGCTTCTGGACGAGCCCACCAACCACCTTGATGCTGAAACCATCGCCTGGCTGCAACAGCACCTTATCGACTACAAGGGCACGATCCTAATTGTCACCCACGACCGCTATTTCCTCGATGACATCACCGGCTGGATTCTCGAGTTGGACCGCGGCCGCGGCATTCCTTATGAGGGCAACTACTCCGCATGGCTGGAACAAAAGGCCAAGCGGCTTGAGCATGAGGCCAAGGAAGACAAATCCAAACAGAAAACGCTGGAACGCGAACTCGAATGGATGCGTCAGGGCCAGAAAGCCCGGCAAGCCAAACAAAAAGCCCGGATCAACGCCTATAACGAACTGGCCAACCAATCCGAGCGCGAGAAAATCACCCGCGCGCAGATCGTCATCCCTAACGGCCCGCGCCTCGGCAGCAAGGTGATCGAGGTTGAGGGCCTACAAAAGGCCATGGGCGACAAGCTCCTGATCGAAAATCTCAGCTTCTCGCTCCCTCCCGGCGGCATCGTAGGTGTGATTGGCCCCAACGGCGCGGGCAAATCCACGCTCTTCAAAATGCTCACGGGTCAGGAAAACCCAGATGCGGGATCCATCGAATACGGCGACACAGTGCAGCTTTCCTATGTCGACCAGTCCCGCGATGACCTCAAGGATGGTGAGACCGTGTGGGAAGCTATCTCCGGCGGCGCGGAAATCATCGAACTGGGCGACGCGCAGGTCAACTCCCGCGCCTATTGCTCGTCTTTCAACTTCAAGGGCGGCGACCAGCAGAAGAAAGTCTCGCTTCTCTCAGGCGGCGAACGCAACCGCGTGCATATGGCGCGCCTCCTGAAAGAAGGCGGCAACGTTCTTCTCCTCGACGAGCCCACCAACGACCTCGACGTCGAAACCCTCCGCGCCTTGGAGGACGCGCTGGTCGACTTCGCCGGCTGCGCCGTGGTCATCAGCCACGACCGCTTCTTCCTCGACCGCATCTGCACCCACATCCTGGCCTTTGAGGGCGAGGCGCATGTGGAATGGTTCGAGGGTAACTTTGAGGATTACGAGGAAGATAAGAAAAGACGTCTGGGGCCGGATGCCGTTGAGCCTAAACGGTTGAAGCATAAGAAGTTTGCGAGGTAACGTCGAACGCCCTGCGTTCGACGCGCGCGCGAAAGCGTTTCCAAAGGAAATGCGTGCGCGCCCCGTTTGTCGTTCTGGGCAATAGGATGCTGTTGGACCTGAATTGTAGGGTGGGTTTCCAACACACCTCCTCAACACCAAGCCGCATGCTGCGTTGAGCCTTCACGAAGACACCCCAACGCTCACTCCCCCATCCCGTCCCATTCCGCATAGGCCTTGCCCGGCCCGGTGCCAAGCTTCAGGACCTTGTTCAACTGCTTTTCCAGCTCGACATGCCGGGTGATGTGCATTCGGGCGAAGGTTGACAGAACCGCGTTGATCCGCGCCTGGTATCCCACGCCCATGTCGCGAAAGAACTTGGCCACCGACCGGTCAAGGTAAAGCGTCAGCTTCTGCTTTTTCTCGGTCACCTCCACATCATGCAAAAGCGAATGCCACTCCTCCGGCAATTCGTCGCTGATGGCGCGGGGGATCCATTTCTCTTGCATCAGGTAAATAAGATTGCGCATCAGCACGTCGCGGCTGGTGCGTTCGATCTTGGACATTCGGGCCATGGGCATCTCCTCAACTGAGGCATCAGGCTCCCGGTAAACCCTTTCGAAATCCTGACCGCACCGATCCGGCACTGACGTGATACCGATGCAATACCGACGTGATACCGACACGGGGTTTGGCCCCTTTTTCGCGCTTTTCCCCTGCGGCTCTTTTGCAACGGATATGTGGGATTTCGGCCATTTCACCCGTTTTTGATTTCTTGGACAAAATCTGACCCTTTATTTCTATTGTCCTGCCACCTGTATTTTTTTTGAGGGGAATCAATATGATGGACCGTCGTACATTTGTTGCTGCTGGTTTGGCTGCCGTAACCGTGCCTGCCAGCGCGAAATCGTTTGAACTTGACCCAAAGTATCGCCCGCAAACTGTTGATATTTCTGAGAAATATCAACCAGGACAGATGCTTGTCCTGCCCCGCGCGCATTTCCTGTATTTCATCGAAGCCCCCGGTCAGGCCCGCCGTTACGGCGTTGGCGTGGGCCGTGCGGGGCTCGAATTCACCGGCAAAGCCACCATTGATGTGAAGAAAAAGTGGCCCACATGGCGCCCCACCGATGAGATGATCGAGCGTGAGCCGCATCTTTATACGAAGTTTATCGACAACGACTTCGTTCAACCTGGCGGACCGGGTAACCCCTTGGGATCACGCGCACTTTACCTGTTCCAGAACGGCCGCGACACGTATTTCCGGATCCACGGCACCACGGCGCCGAAATCCATCGGGCGCTCTGTGTCGAATGGCTGTATCCGCATGATCAATGAGCATGTGCAAGATCTCTATGAGCGCGTGCCTTTGGGGACTGTTGTCACCGTCCTTTAACCACGGCCTGATTGAAAACCCTTGATTAATTGCATCGCGCGCCTCATATGTGTCGCGCGACGTTACCACTATCGACCATCTGCTCCCTTACCCGGCACAGGCACTCGATCTTGCACTGACACGCCGGGCTGCCGCATTCTGCGGGCAGCACCAAACCAAGGAGAATACGGATGGCCAGTGGCACCGTGAAATGGTTCAATGCAACAAAGGGCTTCGGCTTTATCGCGCCTGATGATGGTGG
>JBCAZO010000034.1:0-12499 GCA_038532975.1 Pseudomonadota bacterium | reverse complement strand
ATTGCAAACTTTGAACCTTATCTCCTCATGGGCTTTTTTCTCCAATTAGCTGCTCACAAAAAGTGAGCTACCCGCACCGGTCGTCATGACGTTTGATGTGATTTTCGAGGCACCCCCGGTGGTCTGATCAAACTCCGGAGCTTTTGTCTTTTTTGGCTTCACGGTTTGAACTGTCTGCGCGTTTCCACTTCCGGTTTTCTAGCCCCAGATGCTCTTGCCATTTGATCGAATTACGTCTTCGAAAAACAAAACATATGTGGCCTTTTCTTCTTCACGTGGGAAACGTCTTGGAAACCGATATTGATCTCCTCTTCTCAGCAAAGGAAACAAGACTTCAAATTTGAACGCTGGTTCGTCTCGCAGCTGGCGTGTCCACGAATTGACCACAGCCGTATCATCGGCATTGATCGCCACATACGACGCGTACGCGCGTGATGGCTTTTCTTCTTGGTTACATACTTGGTTATTATAGGGAGCGACAGTTTTGTCATTTTCCGCCGTCAGGTTTGTCACCTTCGCCACGGTGCTTTTGTCATGTTGAATGTCATGTTTGCTGTCGGTTTCGAACGAACCTGGAATTGTGATTAGATATGCACGACGCCTTCGGGGAATTCGTACACTTTTCAGATAACCCGCTGCGACCAATATCCTGAGGTGTCTTTGAACGGTGCGTACGTCGCGCTTTATGCTGTCGGCTAAGGCATCATTGCCCGCAAAAAACACTCCCGTGCCTTTATTCACAAACTTGTCGCAGATGATTACGGCCACTGATTTCGTTGCATTCGGAACAGTGACGCTCTCCAAAATGCTCTGTTTCCACGTGAACCGAAACTTATCGTATGGAGCCTTTTTCATTGTTCGGCTCCCTTATGCGCGTTTGCTTCGATCCAAACTTCGATGTCTTGTGGCCGATAACGCACGAGGCGACCAAACCGAATGACGGTTGGCCCACCTCCTTGAACGCTGACCTTTTCCAAGTACCGCTTTGAGATCCCGTAGACTTCCTCGACCTCTTGGCGCGACAGCAATTTGGACTTGTTCTCTTTTTGCATTTGACTGCTCCGAATGGTGTTTGACACCATCAGGATGCAGTCAGCCGCTTAGGGGAAATAGACGGGATCTGGCCAGGGAACCTCCCCCCTATTATTTAAGTCGCTGATTTTGTTATAATCAATTTTGTACTTCGCTTTAATGCGACCACTTTTGCTCCATTCTGTAATATTGGCAGTTCTCCAAGCTTCGTCATATGCTTCGCCTGATATCTTGCGTTCTTTAATAACAAAGTCCCTGAGGTCCTTTTTGCTGGCCTGCAGACCTCGCGCAACTCCCCATGTGTAAATCGCTTCCAAATACTTTTTCGTCTGCCGCACGGCCACTTGCTTCTTCAACTTCTGGCCTTTTAGTTTGCTAAGCAACCAAGGCTCGCTGAACTCAGACGTGGGAAGCAGAAGAACATCAGAGCTCAGGACAGCTCCATCTTTCCAGCAACTTTGCAAATCCGTTGAATCAATCGGTTTTTCTCCCTTGCAGCTTTTTGGGGCGACAACCACTCGCCCTTCTTGAAATGCAGCCTTCAATGCTGTGTTCACGCACCGCTTCAGCTTGTCCACGGCCTCAACGAACTCATACTCAGCAGGTTTCAGTTTCACCCAGAAAACCAATCCATCTCGCGATACAGGATTGACCAGTAAAGTTTTTCTTTGCGCTGCCTTCTCTAGCATTACAGAGGAAATGCATTCTTCATGCCGTTGATGATAGTATTCATCTCTGCGTCGGATTAAGTCGCCAACAAGCCTCACTTGCTGACTATCCAATGCGAACAGCTTTGAGTGGGACCATGTGCGGAACTCATTGCACCCATCAAGCCACACGACGAAGTGGCCCTCGACACAGTTTTGGACTCTGCCGTTTTTGATCAACAGCGGCGACAGTTTGTTTATGTATTCTGGAGTAGTCCAAAGCCCTGGACCAATTGACCGCGTGCCCTGAATCCTCTTCTGCAGCATATGAACTAGCTCTATGGGTGGAACCTTAGATTGAAGGCAGAGTCGATGCTTTCGATCTTTGTAGAGGTCCAGAACTTGATCTAACGCGACATCGATTTTGCGTTCTTTTGGCGGCATCTGGGGGTGAGACGTCTCAGATACAATCAGCCTGACCAGTTGTGACACTTCAAACCCCCAATCGATTTTCAAGCTCTTCACACACAGTTTCCATGTGCGGTCGCAAAGCATCAAGAGAGGGTTTCGTGTATCTCTGCCCTGTGATGGACAGCGGCGTGTGATTGAGCAACCGCCCCACGATCTCCTCCATGACGCCGGCCTCCATCGCCACCGTCGCAAAGGTCCGGCGATGTGCGTGTGGACCGAAGCTCATTCTCTGGGGGTTGGTAATGTGCCCGCTTGGGGACTTGGGCGAGGGAAACACCCAGGTTGTGCTCAGCCCCCTTACCGGCGCTAGGATCTCATGGTGGTGCTGCAGAATGGGCAGATCAAAGCTACGGCCATTCTTGGTCATGGGCAGATGAATGTGATCTTCATGCACATGCTTCCATTCCAAAGTCAGCGCTTCGGTTTTGCGGAAGCCTGTGAAGAGCAGAAGTTCATAGAAGACCTTGTGGATCGGATTGAGCAATCCATCAACTTCGTTGCGCCAGTCGCGGAGATTGTCGATGATCCTGCCTTCTGGTTTTTCCTCATACCACTCGATTGCCATGGTCGGGGACTCTGGCAGGTCATGCACCCGGCGCGCGTGGTTCCAGACCGTGCGAAAGTACTTGAGCAGATGGTTGGCGGTTGACGGCGTCTTACCCAGCGCCCTGTGGCGGTCTACCACCATCGATTTTGTAATTTCGTTCAGAGGCAGTCGCAGCCAGTCTTTAAGGTGCAACTCGAACTGCTGGCGCATGCCAGTCTTATGGGCTTCAGAGCGCAGCTTTGGACGCGACAGATAGGTCTCAAGCGCCGTCTGTAGCGTTGGCGCACCAATGGCAATCCTCTTACCTGCCCCCCTGCCCCATTCCAGAGCAAAGCCCAAAGCCGTCTGCCGCGCGACGTCTGCCGAGATCACCGGATACCGACCGATCAGAACACGCCGCGTCTGCCCTCCAACATCACGCTGGTAGTACCAGGTCTTCGCCTTCTTCCCGACGAACATCACGAGGCCCTTTACCTCGCTGTCCCAGTGCTTATCGGTGCCGGATTTTGTCTGGGGAATTTTGCGAACGAAGGTTTCTGTGAGCTTTGGCATTTTGTCAGTCTTTTGTAGGTAACAGCATGATATTAGATGATATCAGATGGTACTCAGTGCAACATATTAATGAACAATATGAAGCTTCTAGCAACCAAATGCAATTAGGTGAAACTCATGCACGTTGCTTGGAAGGCAAGGGTCTTACCATTACACAACGCCCGCAACTCATTGGAACCTGTTATTTCATTGGTTTTCCAAGGTCAATACTGACCGTGAGAAACAACAAATTCTTAAATCAATGAATATGGGAATTGACGCAAAGAAGACTATGTGAGGCGTCAATTTTCTCAGCATTGCAGTAATACCAAGCTGTGAGTGCGGTCAATTACACAGGGCGGAAAGCCGGTGATTTCTCGAAGTTGGTCCGAAACGGGCAAACTGTCTTATGCCAGCACCGTTTCAATCGCCATTTTGGTTTTGTCCACGATTTCGTCCGCCTCGCCCCGGCTCAGGCAAAATGGCGGTGCATATCCGATGATATCACCTTGTGGCATAGCGCGAGCGATCACACCGCTGTCTGCCATGGCGGCGGCCACCTGCGGACCGATTTTTTCAGACGGATCAAAGAACACGCGCCCCTCGCGCTCTCGCACCAGTTCGACCGCGCAGAGCATACCTTCGCCACGCACCTCCCCTACATGCGGATGATCCGCCAGCGCCTCGGTCATTTGTGCGGTCAAATAGTGCCCAACCGCACCGGCATTCGTGATCAGGTCAAGCGCATCTAGCAGTTTCAGGTTGGCAACCCCCGCGGCTGCGCCAATCGGGTGCGCGGAATAGGTCCATCCATGGCCAATCGGGCCGTTTTCATCTGTGCCTTGTTCCAGCACGCGCCACATCCGGTCGCTGACAATACTGCCTGACAGGGGCGCATAGGCGCTGGTCAGCCCTTTGGCGATGGTGATGAGGTCAGGTTTGATCCCGTAGTGATCCGAACCGAACATGCTTCCCAGGCGTCCAAATCCTGTCACGACCTCATCCGCAATGAGCAGGATGTCATGCTTGTCGAGAACCGCCTGAATTGCTGGCCAATACCCTTCGGGCGGCGGGACGATACCGCCTGTGCCCAAAACCGGCTCGCCGATAAAGGCGGCGATGGTGTCTGCACCTTCCCGCTCAATCAGCGCCTCCAGCTCGGCCACACAATGAGCAACAAACGCTGCTTCACTCTGATCCTGATTGGTCCGGCGGAAGTAATACGGAGCTTCTGTATGAACCACCTGCCTCAAAGGCAGATCAAATTTCTTGTGAAAGAGTTCCAGCCCGGTGAGCGACCCCGTCATCAGGCCCGATCCGTGATATCCGCGCCGACGGCTGATGATTTTCTTCTTTTCCGGGCGTCCGAGAATATTGTTGTAGTACCAGATCAGCTTGATGTTGGTTTCATTGGCGTCACTGCCTGACAGCCCGAAGTAGACCTTGCTCATATGATCCGGCGCGCGATCCAGGATCATCTTGGACAGGGTAATGCTGGCCTCGGTGCCATGCCCTACATAGGCGTGGTAATAGGCCAGCTCCCTGGCTTGTTCGGCAATGGCTTCGGCAATTTCAGGACGACCATACCCGACATTCACGCAATACAGCCCGGCAAAGGCATCCAGATGCCTGTTGCCGTCGCGGTCCACAATATGACAGCCAGAACCGCCAGTGATAACACGCTGCGCCAGATTGCCCCGCGCAAAGTCAGCCAGATGCGTCGAGGGATGAAAAAAGTTCTCGCGGTCCCATTGTTCCAGCAGATCATTCTTAAGCATGTTTGACACTCCTTATGCGCATCTGCGCGCCTTTCGGGGACGCATTCAAGGTTTGGCTCTTCGGGGCAATCTTGCGCATCTTTGTTAACTTGTGAACGACGTGCCTTTGCCCGCCGCTTCGGCGCGCTTACGGGCCAGTGTTGCAACGGCCGTGTCCTGAGCACCGGTTCCGGTCAGATCACAGATGGTCAGGCTTGTCGCGGCATCGTAGGAGGGCAAAGCACCTGTGATCACATGCCCAAGCTCGGGATACTGCGCGTCGCCCGACACCAGACCGGCGGCCATGGCGGCTCGCAACTCGCCCAGAACTTTGGTCTGGGAGAGTCGGTCCGGCACATAGTGATCCGCCGCTGCGACAAGCGCTGGATCAATTTCGCATTTGCCGTCCTGATCAGAACCCATGGCAATTACAAGTTGCCCCGGTTTGACATAGCCCTTCAGAACAAGAGGTGATTTTGCTGGCGTCGTGGTGACAATCATATCTGCCGCTTGTGTCGCCTTGCCAACCGTTTCGGACACGGTTGTATCGACGCTCAGCGTGTTAGCAATGTCCCGTGCCGCATCCCGGGCCTTGCCGGCATCGCGGGCCCACACCGTGACATGGCTTAGCGGGCGCACCAGATGAATGGCCTCTGCCTGTAACCGGGCTTGCGCGCCTGCACCGATAACACACAGACGAGAGGCCTCCGCGCGTGCCAGATGGCGGGCGGCCACAGCACCCGCCGCGGCGGTGCGTGCCTCGGTCAGATATCCGTTGTCCAGCAACACCGCCTCGACCTGTCCGGTTTTGGCCGAGAAGACGACCATGATGCCATTGGTCGTCGGCAGGCCGATGGACGGATTGTCATAAAACCCCGGAGACATCTTGACCGTAAAACTCTCAGCCCCGCTGATATGCGCGGTCTTGATGTCGATCTCACCGTTGTTTTCGTGGATGCCCATTGACACGATTGGCGGCATTTCCACACCGCCCCCGGCAAGCGCCGCGAAACCCTGTTCGATGCACTCGATCAGCGACAGATCCAGAGGCACAAGGGCGCGCAGATCGGTTTCAGTCAAAATCTTGATATCAGGCATTCACGTCCCCCGCCGTTACGTCCACATCCTCGCCCGAGACAATTCGGTGATGCAACGCCATGTCAATGTTTCCACCACTCAGCAGCACCGCAGTTTCGCCCTTCGGTTTCACCTTTCCGGCCAGCAATGCGCCAATTCCAACTGCACCTGAACCTTCGATAATCTGGTGTTCCTGCCAATAGGCGTGACGGATCGCGGGGGCGATCTCGGCCTCGCTGAGAAGAACAATGTCGTCCACCAGATCACGGGTCATTTGAAACGTATATGTATTGTCCAGCCCAATGCCGCCGCCCAGACTATCGGCCAGGGTCGAAAGCTCCGGTACCGCGATGGGTTTGCCGGCCTTCTGACACGCGAACATGGCCGCACCCCTCTCCATCGAAACACCGATGACCCGGATGTCGGGTTTGCGCGCCTTCAGCGCGGCGGCCACACCTGAAATCAAGCCCCCGCCGGAAAGCTGCACCAGAACGGTGGACAAGTCGGGCACCTCCTCAATAAGCTCCAGACCAAGCGTGCCTTGCCCAGCGATGATATCGGGGTGATCAAAGGGCGGGATCATCGTCATCCCTTCTTCCTCGACCAACCGTTCCACTTCAATTTGCGCGTCATCCTGACTTTGTCCGACAATACGCACCTCTGCGCCTTGGGCGCGAATGCCGTCGATCTTGTTTTGCGGCACCAGTTGAGACATCGCCACGATACAGCGCACGCCGTTCTCTCGGGCCGCATAGGCCAGACCGCGGCCATGATTGCCCGTGGACACGCCCACCACACCCTTTGCGCGCTGATCGTCTGTCAGGTTCAGAATGGCGTTTGTCGCGCCGCGAATTTTGAAGGACCCCGTGCGTTGATGGTGCTCCAGTTTCAGATGCACCGGAACGCCCGCCGCCGCGCTCAGGCTTTCGGAGCGTTCGGTTCGCGTGCGATGAATTGTGCTGGCTATGCGCGTTCGCGCGGCCTCGATATCTGAAATGCCGATCATTCCGCCGCCTTTGATGCGGGCGCTGAGGGCGCGGTCAGCATTCTCGCCAGATAGCGCTGGAATTCCCAAATGGTCTGCTCTTTTGGCGAGAGGCGTCCAGGCTGCGCCGACAGAGCCGCGGCATTGCGCGCGATGGCCGACGTGATGGGTTTGTCTTCGTCATTGATTGCGTGAAAACTGGTTTTCAGCTCTTCCACACGTGCCTCAAACTCCGCACCGGACGGCATCGCATCGGGATGAACATCAACACCCCAGAACACGCGCACCTTGCCCGTTTCAACCGGCATCAAGGACATCCAGAAAGTCCGCTCGGCCGACACAGACGCCATCTGCGCCGGAAACGCACCAAAAAGCGGGACAGCGTTGACTTCGGCCTCAGATAAGTTCGGATTGGGATTTGACATCGCTTCGCTGTACTCAAACGCCACGCCCGGATTGCGCCCTTGTGTGTAAAGGCAATAGCCCGGACCGCCGGGCAGGACATGCGCATGCTGCGTCGGCAATACCGGCTCGACGGTTTCACTATGCACCGCAAACAGGTGATAAGGTTCCATGAAGTTCTGGAAGAGGATTTTCCAGTTGGTGTCCCAAACCTCATCCACCCGAAACAGCGTGCGGTAGCTGGCGACATCGTAATTGGCCAAAAGCTCGGCCAAAGGGGCCAGTCGCGGCGCCAATGGTTTGGCGTTTGGATCAAGGTTGACGTAAACCCAGCCGAGCCACTCTTCGACTGCGAATTGTGGCAAGCGACAGTCAAGTTTGTCGAAATTGTCACGCATATGGGCCGCGCCGATCAGCTGGCCATCCAACCTGTAGGTCCAGGCGTGATAGGGACAGGTGATTTTGCCGCCGATTGTGCCCTCGCCTTTGAGCAGGCTCATCATCCGGTGACGGCAAATATTGGACATTGCACGCAACGTGCCGTCGTGGTCGCGCAGAATGACAACCTCATCGCGGCTGATGGTCATAACGCGGTAGTCGCCAGGGTTTTCAAACTCGTCCGCGCGGCCCACGCAAATCCATTCCCGGTTAAAAATCGCGTCTCTTTCAAGCTCAAGAAACGCCTGAGATGTATAGACCTGAGGCGGTGTGGCTTCCGACATATCTTCGGGCAAAGCGGCATTTGCAGAGACCGCATCGAGCAGATCTGAGAGGGGCATATTGGGCTGCATGACAGAACCTCAATCGCTGAGCTTGGCGTTAATTCGATAATCGCTTCGTGAGTTTACGCAGGAAATCCAACCCCTGCACCAGTTCCTGTGTTTCGATATACTCATCGGCTTTGTGCGCGCGGCTGATATCGCCGGGGCCAAAGACCACGGTTGAGTAATCAGCATCGCTGAAATACCCAGCATCGGTGCCGAATGAGACCACGCCGGTGTCGTTCAGCCCCGTGATCTCGCTCACAAATTCAGCCGCTTTTGCCGCGTTGCGATCATCCAGCGGCGGCACGGCGACTTCGGTGATGATGCATATGTCTGCGTCGTTGCTGACGGCGCGCATCGCCGGCAGGATGTCATGCGCGGCAAAGGCTTCGATCTCGGCAATCGCCAGGGAGCCGTCCTCGCCGGGCATTGGACGGTATTCCCAATCGAAGTTGCACCAACCGGCGGTTGCGTTACGGGCCGCTCCGCCCTCTATGGTGCCGACATTGAAGGTGGGGAAAGGCGGGCTGTAGAGCGACCCTTTGACAGGGTTGGCCGCGCGTTGCGCGTTCATCTCTTCGATCTTGGAGATCAGTTTCATCGCCGCCGAGATTGCGTTGACGCCTCGCCTTGGGTCACAGGAATGCGCCTCTTGCCCTTTGATTTCCGTACGCATCTCATAGCCGCCCTTATGGCCGGTCACGATCTTCATCTGCGTCGGTTCGCCGATAATGACGATCTCCGGGCGATAGGCAAAATCCGACATGCTTTCGAGCAAGATTGGCATCCCAAGCCCGCCTGTTTCCTCATCAAAGGTGAAGGCGATGTGGATTGGCTTGGTCAGGGGGGCAGCGTTGAACATCGGCACCGAGGCCAGAACACAGGCGAGAAACCCCTTCATATCAACCGATCCGCGGCCATAAAGCCTGTCGCCTTTGCGGGTCAGGTTGAAAGGATTACTTGACCAATCCTGACCTTCCACCGGCACAACATCAGTGTGACCGTTCAAAATAATACCACCATCAATCTGAGGGCCAATCGTGGCAAAGATGTTGGCGCGCTCGTCGGCGTCGTCAAAGCTGAGGGTGGACGAAATGTCGTGCTGCTTCAGATAATCCTGAATGTAGCCGACGATCCCGTGTGTGGGACGGCCCGATACGCTATCAAAGCTGACCAGGCGTTGCAGGATCTCAACCGTAGCGTCCAACGTGTCAGGCATATCCGTGTCCTCGGCCAAAATCAGGGTTCGGCCAGCAATCGGCCCAGAAGCGTAAGCATGCGTTGAAGATCAATGCTGCGATAGTGGCCCACGCTTCGAACGTCGTTGTCCACCATGGCGGCTCGAATTTCCTCCAGCTCATTGAGTTGGCCTGCATGCGCCTTGTCCCAGCCGAACTGAGGCAGAAACGTGTACCAAATGCGCGCAACCCGGTAGTACATCAATTCGGTAACCTCACGGAGCGGCGCATTGCCTGTCAGGTCAGACAATAGCTGTTGAAGGTCGTTTGAAACGAGCGCAAGCTCATCAAACGCACCGGTTTTGTCTGCCAGATTGCGGGTGCGCTCCACCAATTCATCCATGGTCGCGATATGGTCCGGTGTGATCTCGACCGGAGAAAGCTCCCCCATCATTTCAGCCAGACGTTTGCGCAGGTCATAAATCTGTTTGAAGGTCTTCAGATCAATGTCGGTCACTATCGTACCAACGCCGTTCTTGATCGCCACCAACCCCATGAACTCAAGCCGGTGGAAAACCCGGCGGATCGGGGTGCGGCTGATGCCGAACTCCTTGGCCAGCGCCACTTCGCTGAGCACGGTTCCGGGTGGATAGGTCAACAGGCAGATCCGATCGCGCAACTCGCAATAAATCCGATCAAACCGTTCAGCGCCGGTTTCGTCTTCGGACACCATGATGGTTGTGCCAGCCATTTTGACCATCCGCTTTCCTTGGTTGAGGTTTTCACATCGCGCACGATTGCCCTACGCGCGGTTTCATCTCCCATTGACTCGACTCAGCATTAGGGGTGAGCATAGCTAAAATCAAGCTGTATACAGGCTATGCCATGACAGATGTCTTCCCAACAGCGGAAACGAAACCGTTTCAAAGCACGCCTGTCAGCGACGAAATTGTCCTGGATCAGGGTCCCGGAAAGTATCGGATCGGGCTCATTGTGCTCAGCAATGATTACACGGTCGAGCGTGATTTTATGAACATGCGGCCAAGTGATGATGTCGCGATTTTCACCACACGGATTGCCAATACCACCGACTGCACAGTTTCCACCTTGCGCGAAATGGCCCCAAGAATTGCGGATGCGGCCAAGCTTCTGGTTCCGGAAGGACGCCTGAATACAGTTGCCTACGCGTGCACATCGGGCTCGGTGGTGATCGGCTATGATGCCATCTGCAGCCACATCAATTCCGTTCGCCCCGAAGCAACCTGCATCACGCCGATCACTGCGTCGCTGGCCGCACTCAACGCCTTTGATGCGCAAAAGCTGGCGATCCTGACACCTTATGTGGATGAGGTGAATGCGGTCATTGCCGATTATCTGCAAGCGGCTGGCAAGCAAATCAGCGCCTTTTCGTCATTCCGGATCGAGGACAACGAAGAGATGGCCGCCCTCACCGGTGAGGCGATTTTTCAGGCAGCTGTGAAATCCGACAGACCAGACGCAGACGCCCTGTTCATTTCCTGTACCGCAATCCGCGCGGTCGAGGTCGTGAACCGCATAGAACAGGCATTGGGAAAACCCGTGATCACCGCCAATCAGGCCATGTTCTGGCACGCCCTCCGGGCTGCGGGCTGTGACGTCAGTGTAGAGGGCTATGGCACGTTGTTGCGTCAGTTTTAGCCGGGTTTTGGGGAGCATGCGATGAACCACAATGAGATATTGTCCAACCCTCCAAGGGTTCTCAGCCAGGACGAGCGGACTTTTTACTTCGATCAAGGTTACGTTGTGAAAGAACGTGTCATCGGCCAGGGCTGGCTGGATCGGCTCAACGCGGCGACGAACGCTCTGGTCGAAACCACACGCACGATGACGCGCTCAACCCAGACGTATGATCTGGACGCGGGCCACACAGCCGAAAACCCCAGACTGCGCCGGATTGCCTATCTGGATGATCTCGACCCGGTGTTCTGGGAGTTTTGCAGGGATTCACCGCTCACTGATCTGGCCGCTGATCTGCTTGGCCCGAATGTTCGGTTTCGCGAATGCATGATCAACTTCAAATGGGCGGGTGGCGGTCAGGAGGTGAAGTGGCATCAGGACTTTCCTTTCTACCCGCTGACCAACACCACTGTCGCGCAGTTCCTGGTCTGTCTTAACGATGTGGGTCCTGACCAAGGTCCTTTGCAGGTCGTTCCCCAAAGCCACCAGGGTCCTTTTTATGACCACTATGACGAGGACGACACCTGGCTGGGCTACATACCAGACGACAGGCTGATCAAAGCAGGGCTGGACACCGCAGTGGAGTTGACCGGCCCTGCGGGCACAATCACCGTGCATCACTGCGCGACCTTGCACGCCTCTCGCGCAAACCTCAGCAAGCTGGGTCGCCCGGTGCTGATCGTCACCTACTGTGCCTGCGACGCGGTTGGATACACGGCCGTGACCTATCCCTCGTCCAACTGCCTCAAGGTCGTGCGCGGTCAGGAAACGAAATTCGCCCGGCTTGAGCCGATGAACATGCGCATGCCGCCGGATTGGTCCGATGGCTACACCTCCATCTTTGACCATCAGGAAGAGACCTAGATCATGGCACCACCGTTTTCCCGCGACGAATATGCCGACCGTCTGAACCGGGTCAGAACGGCCATGCAAGCCAAAGAACTGGACGCTTTAGTGATTGGTGATCCGGCCAATATCAACTGGTTGACCGGCTATGATGCCTGGTCGTTCTACACGCCTCAGATCATGGTGGTTGGCCTGGAGCTAGACCCAACCTGGATGGGCCGGGAAATGGATGCAGGCGCTGCTGCGTTCACAACCTATTTGCCACCAGAACAGCTTGTCCCCTTTCCCGAAACGCATGTGCAGCAGGCGACGTTCCACGCGGCGCAGTACATGGGCGACTGGATGAAATCGAAGGGGTTGAACGGAAAACGGATTGGTTACGAGAGTGACGTCTACTTTCTGACACCCGCCGCGGTGGGTCATTTAATGGAGCGCACACCCGACAGCGACTGGAGCGATTGCGGCTTGCTGGTAAACTGGCAGCGCTTGACCAAAAGCCCCGCTGAGATCGCGATGCTGCAACAGGCCTCTGTCATTGCGGGCAAG
>JBCAZO010000033.1:0-12550 GCA_038532975.1 Pseudomonadota bacterium | reverse complement strand
CGTGTATAAAGCCGTTCCACCAAGAGCGAATGCTCAGCAACGGAATAAGCGAAATTACCCAAAGTCTGACCATTCCAGCGCGCCACAAAGCTAAGCCCGTGCGCAATATCTTCAATCTCGATATCAAATGGCGTGGGGTCCAGCAGGTCAAGTCGACGACCTGAGAGCATCTTTTGCCAGGCGCGGGCTATAGGCACATGTCCTCCAATGAGTTGAGTTGTCCCGAATGCTCCGGTGATACAAGGCGCTTTATGGTTTTGCAAAACCTTCAAGAATACCTGTCAAAAGATCCGAGTCTTTGTGGCCTGCGAGGAAGTTGTACCCGGTGTACTTATCACCTTTTTGCGCAAGAACCTCATCCACCGAATGCAACCGTTTCAAGCCATTTTGCACGGAATAGACTCTGATTCCCGGCAAACTCAGCAAATGCGCGCTGGGGGCACAAGCCGTGTCGCTGCCGTGGTCTTCGTAGATAAGAACCGATCCGTCCAGGAGTGTTCGTTTCGCCCCGTCAATCGCAGAAATCTCAGCGCCTTCCACATCAAGCTTAATCAGCGCGATGGTTTTTGCAGGCAACAGATCATCAATCGCGATAGTCTGAACGGTTTCGGTATTGTCCGACAATCCAGCATCGTCGCCCAATCGCGCAGAGGCATGGCTGTTATGGACGTTCACAAAGCTTAGCTCTTCGTCGCTTTTGACATAAATCGCGGCCCATCTTCGGCTCACATTAGACAGGGAGATGGTGTTCTCAGTCAAAATTTTGAACGTTGCTGATGATGCCTCGACGGCGAACACCTTGCCAAAAAGCGGTGCTGCGAAGACAGACCAGTACCCTTTGTTGGCGCCAAGATCACAGAACACATTCGCATGACCCTGTGCCTTTTGAATGACCGCACCGACCTCAAGTTCGTAGTCATCTCGATACAGCGCAAACCGCGTCCAATACGCATCGTTGAGATAAATTTTGAACTGCCCGCCAGTACTCAGAGAGAGGTATACGGCATTCTCGGGCACACAAAATCTCGCAAGCGTACGAGTGAAAATTCCAAACAAATAGCGGTTCAGGAAAGCCAGCCGAAACAAACCCATGAGCACAATGTACTGCGCCTTTGCCCCACTGCTGGTAAAGGTGAGCGCCCGTTTATCTGCCATCGGTTTCTCCAAGAACCATTACAGACTTGAAATAAGGTTTCAGTCCCGGACAGTGCAAGTGCCACATTCTTGCCACAATTTGCGCGCAGATTTTCCTTGTTCTGGGTCACTTGCGAAAAGTGCCGGGTCAAAAAAGGGGCAGAAATCAAGAGCAGAGCCCGACCATTCAGGTGCAGAACAATATCAGCAGGCGAACGCACGCTCCTCGCAGTTCGTCTCAAAACAATAAAAGAGGAGCTTGATATGGTCAGGCAACTTTTGACGACAATGGCTGTTGTGGGACTTGGTCTTGTGGCCATCCCAGCGCACGCGGCCAGCTGCGCGGACCGCGATACCGTGGTCAAGCGCTTGGAAAGCCAATATGACGAAATGTTTTCCGCAGGCGGGCTTCAAACAATTCGGAACAAGCAGACCTTGGTTGAAGTGTGGTCTTCACAGGAAACCGGCACGTTCACGGTTATGCTGACAACGCCGGACGGGTTGGCCTGTGTTGTCGCAACCGGCACTGATTGGCATCAGGTTGATGTGGATGCGCTTCCGCAAGGGTCTGAGAGCTAACACAATCATAGCTCACGAAGCTGCACACGCTTGTGCGATGAGTTTAGTGGGATCAACATACAGACTCTCCATCTGTTGGTTATGCACATCGCATACCGGCACAACGCCGGATGCTGCACAAACCAAAAGGAGAGTCACATGTTTAAGCGCACAATCACATCTGCCCTTATCTTTGGTGCCGCAGCCATCGCACCACCTAGCCTGGCCCAAGCGCAATCTACCCAATGCATGCCACGTGATGCATTGGTGGAGCGGCTGCAGTCAAAGTACGGCAACGCCTCAACGGCGGGGGCCTTCAATCGTCTAGCCAACTGCTCGAAGTCTGGAGCTCAGAAAAATCAGGAAGCTTCACGGTATTTATCACACAACCTAACGGCCTAAGCTGTGTTTTCGCCACAGGTCAAAACTGGAATTCAAACACGGCCATGGTCACCGCAGAAGGCATCGCGAGTTAAGCACGCAATCGCGCGTTGCCGAAGGCCGGGTCGAGTGCTATCTGCCCTGCAAAGCCGATTTGCAAGGAGCAGACAGATGGCGAAAGATTTTGTTGTGAAAGATATCAGCCTAGCAGCGTTTGGCCGCAAAGAGCTGGATATCGCAGAAACCGAAATGCCTGGCCTGATGGCGCTTCGTGAAGAATATGGGAGCGAGAAACCCCTGAAAGGCGCGCGGATTGTCGGCAGTTTGCACATGACGATTCAAACGGCTGTTTTGATCGAAACACTGGTGGCGCTGGGTGCTGATGTGCGCTGGGCCTCTTGCAACATCTTTTCAACGCAAGACCATGCAGCGGCAGCAATTGCTGAAGGCGGCACACCGGTTTTCGCCGTAAAGGGTCAGACTCTGGAAGAACACTGGGACTACCTAGACCGGTCGTTCATGTTCCCCGAAGGCGCCAACATGATCCTCGACGATGGTGGCGATGCAACTTTGTACGTGTTGCTGGGCGCACGCGCAGAAGCGGGCGAAGACATCATTCCGGTACCATCATCGGAAGAAGAGGAAGTCATCAAAGCACAGATCAAAAAGCGGATGGAGACCAGCCCAGGTTGGTTCACCAAGACGCGCGATGCGATCAAAGGCGTTTCTGAGGAAACCACCACCGGCGTGCATCGCCTCTATGATCTACACAAGAAAGGCCAGCTGCCGTTTCCTGCGATCAACGTGAACGACAGCGTGACCAAGTCGAAATTCGACAACAAATATGGCTGTAAGGAATCGCTTGTTGACGGTATCCGCCGCGCCACAGACACGATGATGGCCGGCAAGGTTGCTGTTGTCCTTGGCTATGGCGATGTTGGCAAAGGCTCTGCCGCGAGTCTTCGTGGTGCGGGCGCCCGCGTGAAAGTGACCGAGGTCGATCCAATCTGTGCGCTTCAGGCGGCGATGGATGGGTTTGAGGTTGTTCTGCTTGAAGACGTTGTCGATAGCGCGGACATCTTTATCACAACCACCGGCAACAAAGACGTCATCCGCATCGAGCATATGCGCGAAATGAAGGACATGGCGATTGTCGGCAATATCGGCCATTTCGACAATGAAATCCAGGTCGCTAACCTCAAGAACCACAAATGGACCAACATCAAGGAACAGGTCGACATGATCGAGATGCCTTCGGGCAACCGGATCATTTTGCTCTCAGAGGGTCGCTTGCTGAACCTTGGCAATGCCACCGGTCACCCTTCCTTCGTGATGTCCGCGAGTTTTACCAACCAGGTTCTGGCGCAGATCGAGCTATGGCAGCGTGGGGATCAGTATGAAAATCAGGTCTATATTCTGCCCAAACATCTAGATGAAAAGGTTGCGCGCCTGCATCTGGATCGGATTGGTGTCAAGCTGACCCAATTGGGTCAGGATCAAGCGGACTATATCGGTGTAAAGCCCGAAGGTCCGTACAAACCAGAGCATTATCGCTACTAATTCACAGGAAAATTCAATGACGCCCCGCACTGCGGGGCGTTTTCATATTCTGGAAAGAAAAGGGTTCTAATTCTGCCCAAAACCCGTAAAAATCCGAAAATGGGCGGTTTCGTGCGCCCGGGGGAGACACGCTCAAGTTTTCCCTTTGTGCCCTGCGATCCTATGAGTATCTTACGCCCCATGCCTTTTGGGCAATTCTTGAAACGACAATCCGGAAAATCCGGACAGGTGGGAGTGTATATATGGGACGTCGTGACGATCTGATCGCGAAATATGCAGATGATCTTAAGAACAAGTGCGGGATGAGCCCGGACATGGATCTTTTGACCAAAGTGACCATTGGGTGCGGGCCGTCGATCTATGACGCGGATGCATCGACTGTGGCCGCCGGTCAGCCGCAAGAGCTGGAAACGGTAAAAGACAATTTCCTCATCAAAAAGCTGGGTCTTTCAGACGGTCCGCAATTGATGGATGCGATCAATCAGGCGATTGAGACCTATGGTCAGTCCGAGCGCAACAAGTACCGCGCCGTGATCTATTACATGCTTACCAAGCATTTCGGCAAAGAGTCTGTCTACAGCTAAATCTGCCGTATACAATGTGGTTAACGCCCGCCAAATGGCGGGCGTTGTCATTTGAAGATAATAGCGCGGATGGGCGTCGGGCCCCCGCCAGCAGCTGCATTCAGCTCTTGTGGGCAATTTGACAAGACGGCGATCACATCCATCTCGGCCCGCAGGTCAACAAAATCCCCAGCACGAGACTGGCTATCGGTGATCTCGACATGACCATCCGATCTGATTGGCACATTCATGAAAAAATTTGCGTTGGCCACAACGTGCTCTGGTCCCAGCTCATATTTGGCCATCTCTCGTTCAAAATTCCGCTGACAGCACTCGGCGTTCTGCTTGCCATAACGCACCTGATCCACGGCAAAAGAACAACAGCCAAAGATCGTGTCATGGCCCCCACAGCTATCATCGGTCATCGTCATCATGGGTCGCGCAAATTGCGAGTATAGCACCGTACCTTTTTCCAGGAAGATGTGCTTGGGGACCTTGATCGTATTGGGCATATGGTATCGCTCGACCTGCCCTTGATACGGCTCGGTGCCAAAGCAAAGGAAATCAATCGCCTGCTGACCTTCCAGATCGATCAAGCGAAGGGTCTGTCCCTTTTTGAGAACGGCGCTCCAGGGCGCACGCGGCGCGACAACGGTGTCTTCGATAATATCTGCGTCAGGAACGGCAGAAGCTCCGGAAATCAGCGTATCGGTCATATCAATCCTCCGCGATATCTTCGTTCCAAAGTTCTGGCTTTTCCTCAATGAACCGAGTCATAAGCGCGATACAGTCCGGATCATCCGCGACGATCACCTCCACACCTTTTGAGCGCAGGAAGTCCTCATTGCCGCCAAAGGTAGTGTTCTCGCCAATCACAACGCGCGGGATGCCAAACTGAATGATCGTGCCGCTGCACATCATGCAAGGGCTGAGCGAGGTATAAAGCGTGGTGTCTTTATAGGTCTTCTGCCGTCCCGCCTTGCGCAACGCGTCCATTTCACCATGCGCAATCGGATCACCCTGCTGCACACGCTGGTTGCGCCCCTGGCTGACAACCGTATCGCCGCGCGCCAGAACCGACCCAATCGGACAGCCGCCTTCGTCATACCCGGCCTTGGCCTCATCATAGGCGACACGCAGGTGTTTCTTGTCGATTTCAGAAAGCATTGGTCGGCCTCATTTTTGCGGGTCAGTAAAATAGGGAAGTGTCTCGGTGCGAATTTTGCCACCTTCACCTGCAAATTTGTCAAGATGATCAGCGATATCCTCCAGTCGCGCAAACCAAACATCTTTGGTGGCTAGCGTCTTTTCCAACCACGCCTCAACCTGACGCCAACGTGCAAGTCTCCCGGTCAAGAACGGATGTACGATCAGCATGAAAAACCCGCCTACCTCATACTGCGCATCGAATTCCTCCCAGAACCCGGCCAACCCCGCCGAGGGGCCGCGCACCGGCATCATGTACCCGATCTCATCATAATGTGCGAAAGGGGGCCAATCATCAGTGCCCCAATGCACCGGCATCTCATAGAGCGCGCCTTTATCGGTTTCCATCTGGTAGGGGATGTCATCGGCCATGAGCGAACTATCGTATCGAAACTCATGCTCGATGAGCAAATCAATCACCTGTTGTGTCACATTATAAACCGGCGCGCGATACCCGCGCGGTTTGCCCCCGGCGATGCGATGGTGCGCATCGAGGGCTTTCTCGAATGCTTCCTTTTGCGCCGCTCCCTTTGTCACAATCGGATCTTCGTGAATCCAGCCATGATGGCCGATCTCATGCCCGTCTTTTAGGACCGCTTCGACCACATCGGGATATGTCTCAAGACACCAACCCGGCATGAAAAACGACTGCTTGATCCCAAGGCGGCGATACGTATCGAGGATACGAGGCATCGCAACCGTGGGCCCATATCGGCCCATTGAGATGGGATAGAGCCGATCATGGCTATCCTCGGGGCGCGCGATATGGATAAGGCTGTCGGCATCCATGTCAAAGGTGATCGCACAGGCACACTTCGCGCCATTGGGCCAGGGAATTGGATTCTGGATCATGTCGACCCCTCAGTTAGAAGATGGCCATCGCCTTGTGCCCAGCTTAGCGTATGTTTGCGCCCCGCTGTTAGATCAAGATCGCCCAGCGCGCGCTCCTGCATCTGGATCTTAAGTTCCGTACCATCCTCAGCCTCAAGAAAGATCGTCACCATTGAGCCGACGAATTCCTCAGAAAGAACCGTGGCCTCAAGCGTGTTTTCACCAGAACCGATTTGCATCATGTCAGCCGAAACAACGATGGCCACGTTCTCTCCGACCTCGGCCTTGCCAGGAACCGTGAATGTCCCCAGAGCGGTTTCCACCGCTGATACGTTCTTGGCGTGCTTGGCCACACGCCCCTGGATGATGTTATTCCGCCCGACAAACTCCGCCACGAACCGCGTCTTTGGCGCACGGTAAATCTCACGCGGAGTACCGGTCTGGGCAATTTCTCCTTGGGACATAATCACCACACGGTCAGCCATGGCAAAGGCTTCTGACTGGGAATGGGTGACGTAGACGAAGGTAATGCCAAGCTCTCGTTGCAGGCGTGTGAGAACTGATTGCATCCGGATAATCAGATGCGCATCAAGCGCAGACAAAGGCTCGTCCAAAAGCAAAAGCTGCGGTTCTGTCACCAGAGCCCGGGCGAGCGCTACGCGTTGGCGCTGACCACCTGACAAGGTCTCGACATTACGCTCGGCGAATTCGGATATCTCCATCCGATCCAGCCAGTTTAACGCGCGTTTGCGTCTCTCACCCGCCTCAACCCCACGCATCTTTAAACCAAACTCCACATTTTCACGCGCATTGAGATATGGGAAAAGCGCCAGGCTCTGCCATACCATCGGCGTGTCGCGCTCATGTGCGGCCACGTTATTCATGACCTGTCCAGCAATGCGAATTTCGCCTTTGCTGGGCGCATCGAGTCCGGCAAGCATCCGCAACGTCGTCGTCTTGCCACATCCCGACGGCCCCATGATCGCAATGAATTCCCCCTGCCCGATGGTCAGGTTCGCATCACGCACGGCAACAAAATCACCGAAGTGCTTTTCAACCCCATCCAGAACAACCAACGGTTCACTCATGACGCAGCCCTTTGCAGTCGGAAGAAAATGAGCGCCTGCGATATGACGACAAGCGTGATGGAGACACCAAAGACCAAGGTACCGATGGCGTTGACCTGTGGGTCGATCGTGCCTTGGACGATCTCAAGCACATGAACTGGCAGCGTCTTGTTCAGACCCGAGACGAACCAGGCCACCGTGAATTCATCAAACGACACAGCAGCGGTCAGGAAAAGCGAAGACAGGATTGCAGGTTTGCAAAACGGCAAGATCACTTCGCGCATCGCGCGCCATTCACTGGCCCCAAGATTCCACGCTGCGGCCTCAAGGCTTTCGTCGATCTGGCTAAGGCGCAGACGAATGATCGCCATGGCAAAGGGCGCAGTCAGGACTGTATGCGCGGCGATAATCGAGACCACCTGTCCCGACATGCCTACACGGCTGAACCACGCCAGCATGGCAAGCGCAATTATGATGAGTGGAATGGTTGGCGGCAACAGGATGATGGCGAGGAACAGGCTCTTGCCCTTAAAGCTGTAGCGGTAATCGGTATAGGCGGTGCAAAAGCCCAGGAACGTCGCAATCACCGATGTAGTAGCCGAGACGATCAGACTGTTGCGCGCCGCCCGCCAGAAATCAGGATCAGCAAAGATGGTTTCGTACCAAAGCGTTGTGAACCCACTCATGGGCAAGGTTGGGAAGCGATCAGAGTTGAACGAAAACAGGAGGCTCACAAAGATCGGCAGAAAAATAAACCCCGCCACCAAAAGCGTGTAGGCCCGCAGGAAGAGATCAAGGCGTGGCGTTCTCATCGGCTTGCCCTCTTGCGGTAGGCATACATGATCGCGGCAAAGGCGACCGTGAACAGCGTCAGCATCATCATGACCGCCACTACCGCCGCACGCGGCCATTGCTGACCAGCTTTGGTCGTGTCGATGATCAGGATCGGCATTGTTGGCGGCTTGGAACCACCAAGGTAATAAGGTGCTACAAAATCACCGAAAGACAGGATAAAGGCGAAAAGCGCGGCGATGACAAACCCCGTTTTACCCGCCGGTAAAATCACGGTTCGGACCGTGCGCGCCGGTGAACATCCAAGGTTTCTCGCGGCCTGAATCAGACGGTCATCTATGTTGGCCATGGTCACTGTTTGCAGGATAAGCACTAGCGGTAGGATGAGCGTAAGATATCCCACCAGCGTTCCAATGGGCGTGTTGAGAAGAGTATACGGCCCCAACCCGACAAGCCCGAAGGCGCCGTTCAAAACTCCAGCCTCCGCGAGAATTGTGTACCAGGAAAACGTGCGCACCAGGTAGCTGGTGAAGAATGGGATGATGAGCAGCAGAATTGCGAATTGCCGGGTTCGCGCCGAACAGCGAAAGGCCAGAAACCACGCCGCCGGAAAGGCCAGAAGCGAGGCCATCATCGCAGCCAGCCCGGCCATCAAAAGCGTGTAGCGGTAACTCGACCAGACATAGTCGCGGCTGACCATCTTCGCCCAACTGGTAAGCTCAAACGTCTCGATCATTTGGAAGTTCTTCACCACGAAAAACGACATGGCGATCACAAAGACGAGCGGGCCGATAAAGAACAGGGTCTGCCAGATAATGATCGGCAGACGAAACGTCAAAGAATAGGCGTTGAGGCGGCGCTTCATCAGCGCCGCTCTGGTATTTTAGGTAAAATCACGATCAGGCGTTCTTGTATTCCGACCAGAAGTCATTCCAGTCTTCCAGCGATTGCTGAACAGGAATGTCACGATAGCTGATCCGCCCTTCATTGATGAGCGTGATCGGATCCTGCGGATCGCCATCCACCTGACGCGAGCGCTGTGCTTCTGCCGGGTCAACCTCGTTGAGCATTGCGCGGCCCGCCTTGGTCACACAGTGACCTGGATAGCCAAGCATCTGCGCGGTTTTCACCTGACCCTCTGGCGACATGGTGTAGGCCAAATACTTCAGCGCGAGATCGGCTTTCTCAGATGTCTTGGCAATCGAGTAGCTTTCCGTCCACTGAATGCCGCCCTCCTTTGGCACCACCGACGACACAGGCGCGCCATCGCGTTCCAGAATCCCGGTGACCCAGTCACCAATCCCGACCATGGCCAGCATCTCGGCGTTCTTCAGGCCTGAGAATGTGCCGCCAAAATCAAAGTATCCGCCAACCTGCGGCTTCAGCGAAAGGGTTTTCTCCTGCACCGCCTGCCAACCGGCATCGTCAATATCAAACGGGCTTTCATTGCCGACAAGCAGGCTCATCTGACCCAACGACGGCAGGTGCCAGTCAAAATGCCCGACCTTGCCGGTCAGGCGCTCATCCCAGAAGATATCATACGTCGAAGCTTCTTCCGCGGTGAGCACATCCTTGTTGTAGGACACGCCCAAATGCCCAAAGCGGGAAATCAGCGAATAGAGATTGCCGCTTTCGTCCCAGTGACCCGAGAAGGATTTGAAATCGTCATGCAGCAGATCATCCATGGGATAGTCATTTGCGTCCAGCTGCATGACCAAGTCATTGGCCACCAAAAGCTTGGCGTATTCTGCATCTGTGTGAATGATGTCAAACGTACCGGGTGGGTTCTGCGCCAGCGCGGCCAGCATGTTGTCACCACCTGCATAATATTTTGGCACAAACTTCACATTGTTTGCTTCTTCAAACGCACCGACCATGTCGGGCTCGGCGGTGCCATACCAGCCAAGCATCGTCAGCTCCGTGGTCTCCGCCCATGCGCGATTCACGAATGGCGCCGAAAGCGCAACCGAAGCCAGCCCTGTCTTTAGAAACGTCCGTTTGCTTTGAATAAATTTGTCGTTGTTCGACATCCCCACACTCTCCTGTCAGTCGTCATATTTGGTTATTTCGCCAGCTCCGATATAGATACCGAGGCGGTCTCTGGCGCATCCGATTCCCGGACCTGCGGCCAAGTCTGCGCCAAAATCGTGCGCAATGCACAATTTTTATTCGAAGGGTCCAAGGGATGGACAGATTTGAATTTCGCGCATCCTTTGGCTTGCAAGGTCCGGTTGTACTCCCGGTTATTCATGTGCTCGACTCTGAGCGAACATTGAAGAACGTCGAGGTGCTTTCCGATGCGGGCGCGCCGGGGTGTTTTCTTATCAACCACGACTTTGGAGTTCCGCCATTTTTGGACATTCTTCGAGACGTTCGCGCAACCCGGACTGATCTTTGGATTGGAGTAAATTTCCTGGCAGTGACAGGCAAAGACGCGTTTCCGCAGCTGGCCGAGCTCGGGCATCAGGGCTGTCGCATCGATGCCTACTGGGCGGATGATGCGCGAATAGATGAGCGTGTGACAGACCAGGTCGAGGCCAAGGAGATTGCTGAGGCCCGAGCCGGTTGGGATGGGGTTTACTTCGGCGGAACCGCGTTCAAGAAGCAGCGGCCGGTTGATCCGTCCAACTATGCACGATCAGCGGAGATTGCCTGCGATTGGATGGACGTTGTGACAACATCAGGTCTTGCCACAGGCATTGAGGCCGACGACAACAAGGTAGCCACGTTTCGCACCGCTATCGGTGACAAGCCGCTTGCACTGGCCTCTGGCATCTCGCCCGAAAACGCGCATCGCTACCGCGAAGTCGATTGCTTTATGGTGGCAACCGGGATCAATTATGAAGGCAATTTCTATGATATTGATCCAACGCGCCTGCGGCGCCTGCTCGATATTGCCGAAAACCTGAGGACAGATGAATGACTCAAGACAAAGGCCCCCGCGACGACCGTTGGTATTTCAAACTCATGTCACCCAATACAAAAGGGCCCAAATTTGCCTGGCTGGATCCAACCTCAATCTACATCAACCAACGCGCTTTTCAGGACTTGCTAACTGACTTGTTGGCCGATCTCGACGCGATCGAGTTTGATGTAGTGGGCGGTCTTGATGCCATGGGGTTTGTATTGGGCGCAGCTTTGGCTGCTCGACGTGATGTCGGGTTCTTGCCGGTCCGCAAGGCCGGAAAGCTTTGCGTTGATACTGACAAGGTCAGCTTCACAAACTACTCCGGTCGCACACAAGACATGGAGATGCGCCTTCCTGCCTTCGCGCCAGGAACCCGCGTCCTGTTGGTGGATCAGTGGATCGAAACTGGTGGAACAATGGAAGGCGCCATTGATCTGGTCACTCGGCAAGATGGTGTTGTTGCCGGTCTTGTGGCCATCGCGATGGAGGACACGCCCCGAGCCTCGATGCTTCGCGACACGCATGAGGTGGTCACCGCGATCCAACCGGGCACCAAATGGCAGGAAGAATGCAATGATCAGACCTTATCTAGCTTTGCCTCCTATGATGCGCGCGACGTCTTCCCGATCTGACCACACATGACGCCCACAACCCCGAAACAGACGTCCTATGACGTCATCATCATCGGCGGTGCGATCATGGGGTCGTCCACTGCCTGGTTTCTAAGCGACAACGCCGATTTCAACGGAAAGGTGCTTGTTGTTGACCGCGACCTAACCTTTGAGACCTGCTCGACCGCACATACGAATTCCTGCATCCGGCAACAATTTTCGTCCGAGCTGAACGTCAAAATCAGCCAATTTGCCGCCGACTTCGTGAAGAACATCCGCAGCTATATGGGCGGTGACGACCGGGTGCCCGAGCTTTCCATTCGGAACTTTGGTTACCTGTACCTGGCCAACACGGATGCTTTCGCCGAGGTCCTGCGTGAAAACCAAATGGTGCAAAAATCCGCCGGTGCCGCAACCGAAGTTTTGACCTCAGATGAGATCAAGGCACGGTATCCCTTTTATGATGTAAGCGACATCGTCGCAGGATCGATCAACACAGTTGATGAGGGCTACTTTGACGGGCTTGCCGTGTTTGACTGGTGGAAACGTCAGGCGCGCGAGCGTGGCGTTGAGTATATCGAAAACGAAGTGGTGGCTATTACCAAAAGCGCATCCGGAAGATTGGTGGAAAGCGTCACATTGAAAAGTGGGGAGATTATTGCCTGTGGTCAGGTCGTAAATGCCTCAGGCCCACGCGCTGCCCTGACCGCCAGAATGGCCGGTGTTGATCTTCCGGTAGAGCCGCGCAAGCGGTTCACATGGATCTTCAAAGCGGATCAACCGTTGGATCAGGACCTACCACTGACCATTGATCCCACCGGAATTCACATGCGCGAAAATGGCGGTGGCACATACGAGGTCGGTGGATATGATCACACCGCGCCTGACCTGGCCTGTGACTTTGACGATTACCAGATGGATTTCACACTTTGGGAAAAC
>JBCAZO010000032.1:0-12463 GCA_038532975.1 Pseudomonadota bacterium | reverse complement strand
TCCGATCTCTTGACGGTGGGTGCGCCCGCTTTCAAACCGAAGCGACCCAACATGGGCTGCTGAAATTCAACCGACCAGACGATATTGGGCTTGCCGGATATGCCATCGCCATCTTTGTCATCCGGATCGGCACCCGCCAATATATCAGCGGCAGGGATAGCCTCTAACAGACCAAGGCCGATCATTTGCGGCGCTACGCGTGGGCTTAGCATCGCCTCGGGATGCAGCGGTCCGTACCCTAGGTTTTCCGCCGAGTAGACCGGTTTGCGCAGAGAGGCCGTTTCTCCACCGGACAAAGCTACCTCGATCTCTTCATAGGAGATCCCCAAGCTGTATTCGGCAGGGTGACCGGCGAGGCCAAAATCCTGAAGTTGGGTGCCGTAAGCAGGGTCGGGTGCGGTGCCGATGTAGTCTTCGATTTGAGCCATGTTATCCGGGACATCCCCCGGAATTGAAATCCGAAGAAACATCGAAATTGACGTGTCGTCTGGCCCCTCCGGCGGATGGCCGCGCCCATCCTTGATATGGCAGCGCTGGCAGGACCGCGCGTTGTAAAGCGGCCCCAAACCGTCCGAGGCCAAAGTCGAAGAGGGGGCCGACACCCAAACCTTACGGAAGAGCCCGTTGCCGACTTTGAAATCAAGCTCGTCCTCAAAGGCTATGTTTCCCGATGGCTGCGAAAAGGCATCGGCGTTATTGCGCGCTCGCACAGTCGCGGCCCCTGCCGACATTTGCTCAAATGCCTGTGGATTTGAAAAATCCTTTGGTGGAGCAAGAACACTTTCAATCCGGGCCTGCTCATCCGCTGTGCGCGGGACGATGTTCAGGTGTGGCTCATCGAGTGGCGCGGCACTCACAGCCGAACCAATAAACAGAGCCAGCAAAGACATGCTGGCTTTGCTTTTGCCGAAGTGGGTAATTGAGCCGAGCGGCAGATTTCTTTGCGCTACGGTTCGTTGCCTCAGCCTTTTAAGTAACACCTAAGTTCTGCCTTTCTTTAAGATGCCCTGCTGTTTCGGACGCCGTTTCCTATCGTTCCCATCGTCAGAATTCATAGACCAGCAGAGTTCCGAAGCTTTGATTTTCATCGCCACCTTCGTCCGCCCATCGGTATCCAATGGCCCCGGTCAACCCTTGCGCCAATTCCATTTCCGCCGAGACCGTGAATAGATCATCGGTTGGTGCGCCATCAACGTCGCGGTGGGCATAGACACCTGAAAGCGTGACGGGGCCCACCGGGACTGCAATACCCAATGTCGTGTAGAAGGCCGAACTTGTAGACCCATCAAAGTCGTCAAAAAAGGCAATTTCCCCCAACAATTCAACGGTATTTATCATATGCGTCACACCCGCGACATATCCCAACTGGTCTGAAGCATCACCAAGGCCTGCCCCTTGTTTTTGGAAGCCGACATTGTAGGCCGTGTCGCCGAATTCGCCATGAAATGACACTGCTACAGACTCCAGCCCAGACGTGTTCGAAGGGCCGCCCGAGGCAAGGCTCAACTGACCACGCTCTTGACCAATCGAGTCACTCAGGATCGTTCGGTCAGCCTGAAATACCGACACGGTTACGAAATGACTGTCGTCAAAGAGAGGTGCCGTGACAGATGCGCCTAGCCGTTCGGTCAGTTCATAGTCTTCTGCAAAGTCGACGCCAAAGATGCCCGGAGCCACATCCCACGCCATACCAAAGGCTGGATTGAACTTACCCAGCACAAATTCAACGCCGCGATATTCATGCGATAAGAAGAGTTCTTCGGCGTAAAGCCCGTGATCTTCAAAAAACCTGTCCCCGGTCGCATCCAGAACTGGCTCAATCAACAGAGTCGCGTTGATCGCCGTATCCGGCCCAAGGGAAAAGGAAAGCGCGCCTTCGATTGTGGCAAACGTATCGTTGAGTTCGTTGTCCGGATTAGACGAGTCGAACGTATAATCGTTTTCGATCTCTATCACAAACTCTGCGGAAATCGGGCTGCTGCCCGCATCCTGCGCCAAGGTGTAAGTTGGGAGCGCAATTGCAAGCGCTCCGGCCGTCATAGCCAGTTTGGTCATTCTGTTTTGTCCTGAATAAGGTGCTGGCTAAACACTGCATGGCTCGCAAGTTGAAAGAGCCGCGCCCTGGGGGGAGCGCGGTCAGGGAAGCTAGTGTTACTGGAACACGGCCGTTGGATTATCGAGGCTGTCGGAACCTTCAAATTCGATCTGATCTAATCCAAGTGCCGACACGACTCGTTCAATAGACCGAGTCTGTTGGATGAGACCATTCACGCCGCCCATGACAAGGGTCTCGCCAGCGGCGTTGCCTGCTTCCAGCATCTGGTCATAGGCAAATCCGGCTTCCGCTGCGGTCTTGATCCGGCCGAGTGCCATCATCGTGGCCGAAAGATCAGCTCGCATTTCTGCATCAAGCGCTGCATCTTTGGAGGCCACCAATTCCGACAGGGAATGCCCGCTGACAACCGACCCATCGATCCGCACATACTCACCCAAATAGACATTCTGAATGCCCAGGCCATCATAGAAATGGCTGTTATGCGTGTTGTCCGAAAAGCAATCATGCTCTTCTTCGGGATCGTTCAGCATCAGGCCGAGCCGCATGCGTTCACCCGCTTGCTCGCCATAGGACAGAGACCCCATGCCAGTCAGGATTGCAGCAATCCCCGCGCTTTCGTCTGCGGTCAGTTGGGCGCGTGCGTCGCCGTCGCCCTGCCATTGCGCGGCCATCCATTCCAAATCAGACACCAAAAGATCAGTGGCTGCTTTGAGATATTCCGCGCGGCGGTCGCAGTTCCCGCCTGTGCAAGCGTCGCCCTGTGCGAAATCCGTCCACGGGCGATTGCCAGCACCGGGACCGTGACCGTTCAGATCCTGCCCCCAGAGAAGAAATTCGATGGCGTGATAGCCTGTGGCCACATTGGCTTCGACTCCATCCGCTTCATGCAATGTTTCTGCTAAAAGGGTTGGCGTAATCGCGCTTGCATCCACAGTATTACCTGACAAGGAAAACGACGCATTGGCAACCACGTTGAGAACCGCAAACGCGTTCTCGTCAGACGCGCCGCCATAGGCCGCATCGACATAGTCAATTAGGCCTTCGTCCAGAGGCCATGCATTCACCTTGCCCTCCCAATCATCCACGATAGCATTGCCAAAGCGATAGACTTCTGTCTGTTGGTAAGGAACGCGTGCGGCCAACCATGCATTTTTTGCTGTCTGCAACGCCTCTGCCGAAGGGTCCGCTATCAGTGCGTCCACCGCCGTCTGAAGCCTCTGCGCTGTGACCAGGCTGTCTTCGTACTTGGCCGCAGCAATATTGGCATATGTATCGAGCACCGATGCTTTACTGAGGTTGTCATCCGCAAATGCAGCGCCTGACGCCGTAGAGAGCAGGGCGCAAAGGGTAAGGTGTGAGGCTTTCTTCATTCTATTTGTCCTTTTTCAATGAAGATGACGACGATCACGGGGTGCCATTGGCACGACGTTGTTTTCAAATTGAGCGCTTGTTTGGGTCATCATGCGTTGAAGCGCATGGCCAAATTCTTCGGCAAGTGCGACCACAGCGGGCGCAATATCCGGTCGAACCAGATTGGCCGCCATGAGGAACGCGTCTTCACGGTTGCCCTCCGCCGCGTAGCCGACGATGCTGGCAAAGCATGCCTCGTCACCGCCCAGGCACTTGCAAGACACACTGTGCCGCATCAGGGGGCGTCGCCCGTGCAGGCTGCACAGTTTCCAAAGGTGTTCGAAACTTCTCAGAGCGTTGCGCGCGTGATCCGGACCAAGCGTTTTGGCGAAGTCATTCCAGACCTGGCATTGTTGCGTTGGTCCGTCAAACCACATGCGCATGTAAACGACGGCGCTGGCTTCAACCGGATCAATGTCGGACAGAAACCCAACAGCGGCTCCACCTCTGTTTTGCTGACGTCCGCTCATTTTGTAAGGATCAACTTGCCAGCGCGGGTGATGCGCAGGGTGTAGATTTGGTCATAAAGTCGAATATGTGCCAGAGCACCACCTTCTGTCAGGTCGGTGGCGTAGTGAACCGGGTTTTCCTCTGGCTGAAGAGCACTTGCCGTTTGTCGATCATGTAAGCCCATGTTGGCCTCCATCCGGCTCTGCTTTGATCTGGCAAGGGCCAAATCGACAAAGCCTGTTCAGGTTGAACTTGATCGGGCTGCCCCAGAAGATTCGTCTTGGAGTGGCTGGATGAAATAAGGCTGACTAAATTACTCAGATATGTCAACCTTAGTATTTTAGTAAGATAATTATTTGGCAGACGGATTACGGGGAGTTCTCACAAACCGCACCTGCATCCACCTGTCCACCTTGGGAACCTCCAGACATGAGGCGAGGCGATATTTCTAAGGTGGTTGGCTCCTTGTGTTTGACAGCACTTCAAAGAGTGCGGATTTTGAGCGAGCGTCTGCAAGCCTCAAACTAAGAATGGCAGATCGCATCCGGCACAAAAGGAGCAAAAAATGCCCACATCGCCCAAGTTTGTCACCTTCGATTGTTACGGCACGCTAACACGGTTTGACATGGCCGGAGCAACCCGCGCGCAATACGAAGGTGTCATTGAGCCGGACGCACTTGATGGGTTCATTTTGGATTTCTCCAACTTCCGCCGGGATGAGGTGATGGGGGCATGGAAACCCTATCAGGACGTCGTCGCCAACGGGCTAATGCGGACATGCGCGCATCACGGTATCCAGTTTGACCCAGCCGCCGCGGAAGCAATCTATGCATCTATATCAGGCTGGGGTCCTCATGACGATGTGCCAGAAGGCTTGGCCAAGATCGCAGGCAAAGTCCCTTTGGTGATTTTGTCAAACTCGATGCGGGATTTGATCATGCACAACGTTGATCGGCTAGGGGCGCCTTTTGCTCATGTCTTTACCGCAGAGGAGGCCCGAGCGTACAAACCTCAGTTTCAGGCGTTCGAGTACATGCTCGATCAATTGAACTGCCCGCCCGGAGAGATCATGCACGTGTCATGCCACTATCGCTACGATCTGATGACCGCTTATGACATGGGCTTTGGGCGACGTGTCTTCGTGGACCGCGGTGTTGAGTTCCCGGCCAAAGGATACGAGACGGATACGATTGCAGATATCGGAGAATTGGCAGACTTGATCGGGCTTTGAACGGCAATGATCAGAAACAGAAACCCATAAGCAATCCAAAGTCGCGCTTGCACCTTTTTTATAGTATACTATTTTAATCAGAATTAGGGTGGCGCTCTACCAGCGCTGAAATCTAGCCAAGTTGCCAAAGAGGCGACATAGCCAATCATCAACCAGAAGAGATCGCTATGGATGAGCTTGGCTTAACAAAACCGTCGAAAATTCGTGCAACATTCGAAGACAATCCAAAACTTCGTGAAAGAGATATTGCGCACAAGGCGGGCGTGTCCGAGTCGCAGTTACTTGCGTCCTTGACGGGCAAGGGCGCTGCTGGTGTCAGAACCACCCGTATCCAGGCGCAGCCGGATGATATCATAGCCGCGGCCATGGAACTGGGCGAGGTCATGGCGCTGACGCGAAACGAGTCCTGTGTTCATGAAAAAGTGGGTATGTATGAAAACTACCATTCTGGCGCGCATGCCTCGATGGTTCTGACCGAGGATATCGATCTTCGGATGTTCCCCTCACATTGGCGCAGCGCGTTTGCGGTTGAAAAGGAAATGGAAAACGGAACGCGCAAAAGCCTGCAGGTGTTTGATGCGGCTGGCGACTCGGTTCACAAAATTTTCCTGCGCGACGCCTCCAATCATGATGCATGGCAAAACATCGTTGGTCGACTCAGCTTGGATGACCAATCAGATCATTTGGACGTGTCAGAGCGTAAGCCAGCCGAAGCGCCTAAATATGATCTTTCCAAGCTGGATATCCTCAGGAAAGAATGGAAGCGCCTTACAGACACGCATCAATTCCTGCGCCTGACGTCCAAGCTGAAAATGAACCGCTTGGGGGCGTATCGCATTGCCGACGCGCCCTTTGTCCGGGAACTTTCGACAGGCGCAGTTGATCAGGTGTTGAACCAGCTCACGCAATGCGACACCGAAGTGATGATCTTTGTGGGCAACAAAGGGTGCATCCAGATCCACAACGGGCGTATCGGGGATCTGCGGCCCATGGGCCCGTGGCAGAACGTTATGGATCCGGGCTTCAATTTGCACTTGCGGCTCGATCACATCAAGGAAGTCTGGGCCGTGGAAAAGCCCACTCAGCGGGGTCCGGCGGTGTCGGTTGAGGCTTTCGATGCAGAGGGTGGTCTCATCTTGCAAATGTTTGGCGTGGGCAAGGAAGGGCATGACAGCCGCCCGGCTTGGAAAGCTCTGGTGGACACGTTGCCCGATACAACCCATTCTCATGCCGTCGTTGCCGAGGCTTTATGATGATGCGTGTCCTGCGGCATTCAATACGTGCGGTAACTGCGGCCTTGCTCCTCGTTGCAGGTCAGGCTTCTGCGCAAGAGGCGAGCAAAGATGCCACCCGCATTTTAAGTGTAGGCGGCACCGTAACCGAGATCATTTATGCACTCGGAGAAGAAGACCGACTGATCGCCAGAGATACGACATCAACCTATCCCTCATTAGCCAATGAGTTGCCCGATGTTGGGTACATGCGTCAGCTCTCCCCCGAAGGCGTATTGTCCGTGGCGCCCGACCTTATCATAGCCGTTGAGGAAGCAGGTCCGCCCGATACGCTTGACGTGCTAGAGGCCGCATCCATTCCTGTCGTTTTGGTCCCTTCGGATGCGAGTGAAACAGGTATTACCGAAAAGGTGCGCATCGTCGGCGACGCGATTGGCGTTTCAAAGAAAGCTGAGGCTTTGGCCCGAGAGGTTGAGGCTCAGATGCAAGCGGCCCAAGCGCAGGTTGACGCGTTGGGAGATGTCGCGCGCAAACGCGTGCTTTTTGTCCTAAGCGCGCAGGGCGGGCGTATTCTTGCAGGCGGGCAAGACACTGCGGCCAACTCAATTATCGAGATGGCAGGCGGGGTGAATGTCGCCGCTGACTTTACAGGGTACAAGCCGGTTTCTGATGAAGCCATCATCGAAGCCGCGCCAGATGTCATCTTGATGATGGACCGAAGCGGCCACAATGAAATTACGGATGAAGTTTTGCTGTCGATGCCTGCTTTCCGGGTAACACCTGCGGCACAAAACGGAAGCGTTGTGAGAATGAATGGCCTGTTGTTGCTGGGTTTTGGGCCTCGCACACCAGAGGCGATCACCAAGCTGAACGCGCACCTCTACGGCTCTTGACTAATGGTGTCCACGGCGGCTTCGCAACCAATTCCAATAACGCCGCGCAAGTTGCGGTCGGCACGTCGGTGGCACATTTGGCTTGGCATGTTATTGCTCGGATCATGTGTTGCAAGCATGACGGTTGGGGCCACTGGAACACAGCCATGGCCAGCCATCGGACGCTTGCTTCGCGGTGAAGAGCTAAACCTGGCAGAGTATGTCCTGTTGTGGGAAATTCGTCTGCCCAGAACGCTACTTGGAGTGCTCGTCGGTGCGGCCCTGGCCCTGTCTGGTGCTGTTATGCAGGGGTTGTTTCGCAACCCTCTGGCGGATCCTGGCATTGTCGGTGTGAGCGCAGGGGCAGGTCTTGGCGCAATATCTGTCATCGTTTTGGGCGCATTGCTACCGGTTTGGCTGCAGCAGGTCGTTGGGTCTTATCTCATTCCATTTGCCGCCTTCCTGGGCAGCTGGATCGTCGTGCTGTTGCTTTATGCCGTCGCCACAAAGCAAGGCCAGACCTCGGTGGCGACAATGCTTCTTGCCGGGATTGCCTTTGCTGCCCTTGCAGGCGCTGTAACCGGTATCCTGATCTACCTGTCGGATGATCAGCAATTGCGTGATCTGACGTTTTGGCAGCTGGGCTCCTTGGGCGGGGCGACCTGGGCCAAGGTATTGACGGCCGCGCCGATCATATTGCTCTCGATCATGACCGCAGCCTTCCTCGGGCAAGGATTAAACGGGCTCGCAATGGGCGAAGCCACCGCGTTTCACCTGGGCATGCCGGTCCAGCGCATCAAACGTGTGGCGGTTGTTGTGACGGCGGCTGGCACAGGGGCCGCTGTGGCCGTGGCGGGCACGATCGGCTTTGTCGGTATTGTCGTGCCGCATCTGCTGCGGTTGGCGACAGGTCCTGATCACGGTCCGTTGTTGATCAATTCCGCCCTCTTGGGCGGGGCGTTGCTTCTCTGGGCGGATGTAATTGCGCGTGTCGTGGTCGCCCCTGCGGAGCTTCCCATCGGGATTGTCACTGCCATCCTGGGCGCGCCGGTCTTTTTGTGGATTCTGCTGGGCCGTCGAAGCACGGGGTTTCTATGACCCTGCAGGCGCGTAATATTGCCTATGCTCTTTCTGGCAAAACCGTCCTCGATGCCGTGGATGTCGATGCGAAAGCAGGGCAGATTACTGCCATCATCGGTCCCAACGGATCGGGGAAAACCAGCTTGCTGCGCGCGGTGACAGGCGAAGTTCCGGCATCGGGCGACATTTATTTAAATGACGTGCCGGTCACATCCAAAACTGGCCAACGGCTTGCAAAGTCACGTGCAGTATTGCCGCAATCCTCGAACATCGCCTTCGACTTCAAGGTTGAAGATGTTGTGCATCTGGGCCTCTTGGCGGGCGTGCATGGCGCAACCCCTGCAGTTTTATCCGACGCCCTGCGCTGCGTGGGTCTCGCCGGATATGAAGCACGATCCTATCAGGCCTTGTCCGGCGGCGAACAGCAGCGCGTTCAACTCGCCCGCGTCTTGGCGCAGGTCTGGCAGCCGCGGCTCAATGGTGAACCGTGCTGGTTATTCCTCGATGAACCTGTTGCCAGTCTTGATGTCGGGCATCAGTTGGAAGTCGTGGATGTGGTGAAAGACTATGCCAACCGGGGCGGCGGCGTGGTTCTGGTAATGCACGATCTGAACCTCACGATGATGATGGCGGATCATCTCATTTTGCTGCAACAGGGCAGGGTCCTCGCATCTGGCGCGCCTGCGGATGTCTTGCAGGATGAGGTTTTGTCCAAAGCCTATGGGTGTCAGCTTCGCATGGGACAAGTGCCGCAAGGGGCGGCGGGTCTGTTCATCCTGCCGCAGTGTGCGACACGCGCCTGATCTCACAGCCAAGACGTAAGCGTTCTGATTGAGACGTATCAGTTTCACGCAGCAGTTGACCGAAAATAACTTTACTAATTTAGTCAACTTATATAGCGATAGAGTTACGCATATAGGACCCACCCCTCGGCAGGCCTTGCAAGTGTTTGGCATGGCGAATGGGGGGCCTGATAATGCGCAGATCTGCAATCTTTGTAACAACCGCTCTGGTGGCCAACGCGGCCTCTTCTCAAGAAGCGCCCGTAGAGCTTCCAACGCTTTTTCTGGATTCAGCCCTTCGTGATGAGCGCGCTTTGCAGGACACGCCCGTTGCTGCCTCAGTGCGGCAGGGCGAAGCGCTGGAACGTCAGCAAGCCGACACGTTCGAAGAGCTTATCGGCGATATTCCGGGTGTCTCAATAGAAGGCGGTCCGCGCGCTATCGCACAGGAACCTAACATTCGCGGATTTCAGGACGAACAAATCGTGCTGCGGTTTGATGGGGCGAGGTTCAATTTCAACCAGGCGCACAGAGGTCGGTTTTTTGTTGACCCGGATATTGTTGAGCGCGTCGAAGTTGTGCGGGGCGGGGGCTCTACCTTGTTTGGATCCGGTGCCATCGGCGGCGTGATATCCGTCGACACCAAAGATGCACAAGACCTGCTTGGCCCCGGCCAAACGGTGGGTGCCCGCTTGCGGACAGGCGTTTCTACTAACGGCCTGGTCTTTAGCAACAGCGCAACAGTCTATGCCGACTGGGGCCAGATAGACGCGCTTGCCTTTCTAGGATCGCGAAACTTCTCGGAGGATCTGGAATCCGGCGACGGCGTGGACATCCGCAATTCGCGGCTTGATGTGTTGAACGGCCTTGTAAAGTTTGGATATGAGCCGACAAATGAACACCGTTTGGAATTTGCCTTCTCGCAATATGACGATGACGGCACCACTCCCGCCAACTCCAGTTCAGCATCCACCGCAGATGATGTTGATCGCGATGCGCGGGTACAAACTGTCAGGTTGTCCTGGGACTACGCACCGGAGGGGTCAAACCTCATTGATTTGTCCGCAATACTTTACGCCAATTTCCTTAAGATCACAGAAGACCGCTTTTCTGACGGGCGTGCGGATCAATCCAACTATGACACAATCGGGTTTGAGTTGGTCAACCGGTCGCGCTTCGGAGAACTGATGCCGGTGGATATGGTCTATGGGTTCGAAGTGCTACGCGACACGCAGGATGGGCTTCGAGATGGGGCGCCGCGTGCGCAATTCCCGGACGCAGAAGCCACCACCATTGGTGTGTTTGCCGAGGCGACAATTGCGGTCTCGGACCAGTTGGATGTCATTGCAGGTGTGCGCTACGACAACTACGAACGCGACGTAGACAATCCGGCCTTCGCAGACGCCGAAGATGATTTTTTCTCTCCGCGTGTCGGGTTCAGCTACCGGCCCAACCAAAGCTGGCAGATCTTCGGCAACGTGGCGCGGGCATTCCGCGCGCCGACATTGACGGAACTCTACAATGATGGCGTTCATTTCTCATCGCCCGGCTTTCCGCTTGGCCCAGGCCAGTTTTTCAGCGGCGTCAACAACTTCGTGCCAAACCCAAATCTGCGCGAAGAACGCTCAACGCAAATCGAATTTGGCGCACGCTTTGAAGAAACCGGTGTCTGGCAGGCGGGTGACTCGCTCAGTTTTTCCGCCAATGCCTACTACGCGGATGTCGAGGATTTCATAGACCAAGTAGTGACTTTCATTGACTTTACCACCGGAACGCCGGGTCCGGGCGGCGTGGTCTTTAATGGCACCACAACTACGCGAAATATTGATGCCGAAATCTGGGGATTTGAAGCCGAATTGGACTATGACGCTGGAAGTTGGTTTGCCTCCGCAGCGCTCAGCCTGCCAAGAGGAAGTGCCGCTGGCGGAGAAGAGCTTGGATCCATTCCGCAAGATAGGTTGGTCACTACAGTCGGTCTGAGACCGAATTCTGCTTGGACATATGGCGCGCGCCTCACTCTTGCGGGGGAACAAAACGATGTTCCAGATGGGGCCACGCCAGGCGAGGCGTATCAATTGCTTGATGTGTTTGCAACTTGGGTCCCTCAAGAGGGCCCGCTCGAGGATGTTGTATTCCACATTGGGGTCGACAACCTGTTCGATGAAAACTATCAGATTTTCCCCAATGGATTGTCACAACCGGGGCGGACCTTCAAAATCTCGACTGCGATCACGTTTTAAGTTTAGTTGTGCATGCAAGTCCGCTTACTGACACTTTCAGCATATGCTTCCTTGTCGTCAAATCGGACTGAAGTGTATCATTGGCGATGAAGTCAGACACTGGGCAACGACTTTGCAACCATCAAACTGCCAACCGAAACTCTGTGCCAATTACGATCCCTCAAAATAGATGATACATGTCGGTCACGCTGTACATCACCAAAGGCCAGGAATTGCAAAAAAGGTTGTCGGCGTTTCAGACAACCTCTCGCTTGCTACGGAGCCAGTAGAGGTAGGAAGATGAAGCTAAGCACAAAAGGACGTTATGCATTGGTTGCGTTGGTCGACCTAGCATTCCATCAAGAGGATGGCTTGGTTTCGATCATTGAAGTCGGCAAACGGCAGAACATTTCGCATCCATACCTTGAGCAGCTTTTTGTAAGATTACGTCGAGCAGGCATCTTAGAGGCGGTTCGCGGCCCTAAGGGCGGCTATAAACTCGCCCGACTGCCGGAAGACATTCGGATCGAGGAGGTCCTGTTGGCAGTTGATGAGAGCATTGATGCCCTAACCAAGGGTGCAGGCGCAAAAGGTGGAGTGACCGGAACAAGAGAGCAATCGCTTTCCAATCGGCTTTGGGAAGGATTGAGTGCTCATATTTACGTTTTTTTGCACAGTACAACTTTAGCGGATGTGATGAACAATGCTCTTGTGCCGTGTCCGGCGGTGTCGAGCCTTTTTGAATTTGAAGATAATTGACGGAGGATATGTCAGTGTTAGAGGCTTAAGCTATTATTATGATTTTAAAAAATAATAAAATACACACTCTTTAGCTCAAGATTGACTAATCTGACAAATTCTGTCAGATATAGGGCTATGGTCTAAGCCAACCTTTAGTCAGGTAGCCACGACACTTCTCTCGATTTCAGGAGAAAAACTGATGGGCTACGAAGAACGCGAACGGTCTTTGAAAGAGCGAGCAGGCAATGAAGTACCCTGTAGAAAGGAAATACTCGACAGACATTACCGGTGGCGCTCCAAACGGTCGAGGACGTACTCCAATTGTTGATCCTTCGGAGATAGGCCAGCCATCGCGGCGTCGAGTATTTCCTTTCTACAGGGTACTTCATT
>JBCAZO010000031.1:0-12723 GCA_038532975.1 Pseudomonadota bacterium | reverse complement strand
TTCAGAACGCCGAACCATTTCACGCAGGACAAACGGACGTCTGGCGTCTGTCCGTCAAACCATCGGACGCCCCCGGCATTGTCGCTCAGATCGACGGGGCCGAGGCGATTTATGATTGGGGAGGCGGCCTAGTCTGGCTGCAGGTGCCACAAGGCTCTCAAGGGACACAAATTCGCGCCGCCGTCGACGCAAAAGGCGGCCACGCTACTCTAATCCGAGGCAACCGCGCCGCTGGCGTATTTCAACCGCTTGCTGCCCCTGTTGCGGCCCTGCAAGACGGGCTGCGCGCGCGCTTTGACCCCAAGGGCGTGCTCAATCCCGGCCTCATGGGGCAGGCGGCCTGATCTTTTCACACCAAGAATGACAAGCATCTGACATGAAAACAGAATTCGCCCCAGAACGCCTGCGCGACCCGGCCATTGAACGCTCGAATGAGATCCTGCGCACCTGTGTGCATTGCGGGTTCTGTACCGCCACATGCCCCACCTATCAGGTGCTCGGCGATGAACTCGACAGCCCCCGTGGCCGCATCTACCTCATCAAGGATATGCTGGAAAACGATCGCGACCCGGATCCCAAGACGGTCAAGCATATCGACCGCTGCCTGAGCTGCCTGGCCTGCATGACAACCTGCCCCTCCGGCGTGCACTACATGCATCTTGTCGATCACGCGCGCGAATATATCGAGGAACGCTACAACCGCCCTTTCTTTGAACGCATCCTGCGCTGGACGCTGGCGCGCATTCTGCCCTACCCGATGCGCTTTCGCGTGGCGATGCTCGGAGCTAAGATGGCCAAACCCTTCTCCCGCCTCATTCCTGATACACGCATTCGCGCCATGCTCGCGATGGCCCCCAAGGAAATTCCACCCGTCAGCCGCAATGATGACCCGCAGACCTTCCCGGCGCATCAACAAAAAATTAAACGCGTGGCCCTGATGACTGGCTGTGCGCAAAAGGCGCTCAACACCGACATCAACGACGCCACAATCCGCCTTCTGACCCGACTGGGATGTGAGGTGGTAGTTGCCGAGGGCGCAGGATGCTGCGGCGCGCTCACTCATCACATGGGAAAGACTGCCGAGAGCCATGGCACCGCAGGCAAAAACATCAAATCCTGGGCACGCGAGATGGATGGCGACGGGCTTGATGCGATTGTTATCAACACCTCCGGCTGCGGCACGACGGTCAAGGATTACGGCCACATGTTCCGCAACGGAGATCTGGCCAAGGACGCCGCGCGCGTCTCTGACATTGCGATGGATATCTCAGAGCTGCTGATGCAGATCGACCTGCCGGAAGGCGGGGACAAGGGTCTGCGCATCGCCTATCACGCCGCCTGTTCCTTGCAACACGGCCAACAGATCAAGACACATCCCAAAACCTTGCTCAAAAAGGCTGGTTTCGAAGTGGTTGAACCAAAGGATTCACACCTCTGCTGCGGCTCAGCGGGCACCTACAACCTGATGCAGCCCGAGATTTCGGGCCAACTCAAGGACCGCAAGGTTCAAACATTGGAGGCCAAGAACCCCGACATCATCGCCGCAGGCAATATTGGCTGCATGATGCAGATCGGTTCCGGCACAAACGTTCCAATCGTTCACACGGTCGAGTTGCTCGATTGGGCAACAGGTGGGCCAAAACCACCCGCATTGACCAAAGCAGGGCTCTGAAACGTCAAATTTTTGCCCTAAAACACACGTAAGCCCAGATCGAAGCAGGAGGTAAGGGTTTGCGTAAGTTGTTTGTGATGGCCTGGCTTGGCCTGGCCGCATCGGTTGCGTTTGCTGACGAAAGTGCACTGAAACGCCTTGATACTGGCGATGACACCCGCCTTTGGGAAGGGGTGGGACGTCTGGACATCGGCGGAGAGGGGTTTTGCACCGGCGCGCTCATTGAGCCCGATCTTGTTCTGACCGCCGCGCATTGTCTTTACAACAAACACACCGGCAAGGAAGTGGACATATCGAAGATCGAGTTCCTCGCAGGCTGGCGCAACGGCCGCGCGTCGGCCTATCGCTGGGTCCGGCGGGCTGTGATCCATCCTGACTATGCCTTTTCCACCGATGTTGACGCCCAGCGCGTGCGCAATGACATCGCCTTGCTGGAACTTCAGCACCCGATCTCAAAATCCGGCGTCGTGCCTTTCCGCACCGATGAACGCCCAAAGAAGGGGGATGAAATCGGCGTGGTCAGCTATGCCCGCGACCGGTCCGAGGCGCCGTCCCTGCAAGAGGTCTGCGAAGTTCTGGCTCGTCAGCACGGTGTGCTTGTGATGTCCTGTGACGTGAATTTCGGCTCATCCGGCGCGCCGGTCTTCTCCATCGTTGATGGCGTCCCTCGCGTGGTATCGGTGGTCTCTGCGATGGCCGAAGTCGATGGTGAGAAAGTCGCCCTTGGGGCACAGCTTCAAAAACCACTTGATGATATGCGCGCGAAACTACGCTCCACCGGACGGCTGCAGACGCAAACCAAGAAAAGCCTCTTTTCCAACGGATCCAACCGTGACACCGGGGCTAAATTCGCCAAACCACAGGCCACATCCGAATGAGGCGGCCCGGGATCATATCGCTTCTGACAGCCGCTGCGCTACTGCTTGGCGCACAATCGCAGGCCGATAGCCTGACGCGACTGTCAGACCGGGATGATCTCTTTGGGTGGGAGGCCGTGGGCCGTGTGGATATTGCCGATGGTGGCTATTGCACAGGCTCACTTGTTGCCAGCAACCTCGTGTTGACCGCCGCCCATTGTGTGTTTGACCACACCGGCAAAATGCGTGACGCCTCGGCCCTGCAATTCCGTGCCGGGCTAAGTGACGGCACCGCCATTGCCACACGTTCCGTGGGTCGTTTTGTCGTTGCCGACGGCTACACACCGGGCGTCGGCATGACCATCGACAACATCCGCACTGATGCTGCTCTCCTGGAATTGACCGAGGCGATCCCCACCGCCGTGGCCGGACCATTCGTGCCCTATGAGAGCCCCCGGCCCGGCGACAAATTGAGCGTTGTGTCTTATGGTCAAAGCCGGGATCGCGCCCCGTCGCGCCAACGCGAATGCAGCGTTCTTTGGCGGCACAAGGGACTGGTGTCATTTGACTGCAATGTAACCTTCGGCTCCTCCGGCGCGCCCGTGTTCACCGATGGCGCCTACCGCGCGCAGATCGTGTCCCTCGTTGTCGGCGGCTCAAAAAATCCAGACGGCACCACAACGGCTTATGGTATGCACCTGCCGCCTGTTCTGGATGCGCTCAAGCGCAAATTGCGCAGCGCAGCACCCGCCACCACCTCCACAACAGAGCATAAACGCGTGAAAGTCGGACAAGGTGGCTCTGCCTCAGGTGCAAAATTCGCAAAACCCTGATTTTTCGGGCATTTTGCGACATCTTGAAACCTCAAATTCGAAATCCCACATATACCGTATCCGGCGCCGCCAAGCGGGCCGGTTCACTCCGCCTGTCCCAAAAGGGAAGGCAAAACATATCGTTATCGCTCAATGGAGGATGACCCATGCGAAACTTTGATCTTGCGCCGCTTTATCGCGCATCCATTGGTTTTGACCAAATCGCTGATATGATGGACCGTGTTCTGTCCGGTGACGTCAATCAGCCGACTTACCCACCCTACAACATCGAGAAAACCGCCGATGACGCGTATCGCATTTCGATCGCCGTGGCCGGGTTTGCCGATGAGGACCTGTCTGTAGAGGTCCGCGAACACGCCCTGATCGTCTCGGCGCGCAAGTCCGAAGACGACGGCGAACGCACGTATCTGCATCGTGGCATTGCGACCCGCGCCTTTGAACGCAAGTTCCAGCTTGCCGATCATGTTCGCGTTGATGGCGCAAGCCATGCAGATGGCATGCTACATATCGACCTCGTGCGCGAAGTGCCCGAAGCGCTCAAACCACGCCAAATCGAGATTGCCCGCGGCGATGTCGTGACCAAGGACGTGGTTGAAGCCAAAGCAGTGAACTAAGTAAGCAGAAACGCTTAACCGAATACGAACCAAGCGCCCCCGGAGCATTCCACGGGGCGCTTAATTTTGTCTTGGGATCACCGAACGCATCGTTAACCGGAGCTTTGATGCGGCGTCGCACCGACAAAATACCGACGTGATACCGACACGCCAAATTCACTCGGACGCAGCGCGTTAACCTTGAGTCGCGCTATCGCTGCAAACTCTGCGCCAACCGCATCAGCTGCACCGCCTCAGCGCGGTAGCCAAACGCATCCGCCCCCCGCGCCTCATTGGCCAAGGCAATCGCATCGTCATAGCCCCAATCGCCCAGATAATCCTCCCCCCGCAAAAGCTGACCAAACCCGGCGATGGCAGCGGCAAATTGCATCTCCGCGCTGGCCTGCCCCCCCGGCACAATCGGCTGTTCAATCAACTCACTCTGATCCTCGCCCGGCCGCTTGTAACGGAGCTTGAGAAAACCCAGCTCACTAGCATCACTGGCCAATTCCGCCTCGCCATAGCGCAACGGATCGGTTAGCCGCGCAGGCGATCCGACCGGCGTGATTTCATAAAGCGCCGTCACCTGATGCCCGGCCCCAATATCACCTGCATCCACCTTGTCATTGTTGAAATCCTCGCGCTTCAACGCCCGGGTTTCATAGCCAATCAACCGGTACTCCGCGACCGCCGCCGGATTGAACTCAACCTGAATTTTCACGTCGTTGGCAATGGGATAAAGCGCACCAGAAAGCTGATCCACCAGCACCTTCTGCGCCTCGGAAAGCGTATCAATATAGGCCGCCTGCCCATTGCCGTTCTGCGCCAATGCCTGCATCGTCGCATCATCCAGATTACCCCGGCCAAAGCCCAGAACCGACAGGTATGTGCCGCTCTCGCGCTTATCGGCAATGAAGTCTTTCAGTGCCTCTGGGTCTGACAGCCCCACGTTGAAATCCCCATCCGTGGCGAGCAGAACACGGGTGACTTCACCCTCTTCCGCCATGCTTTCGGCCACCGCATAGGCCTGCTGCAACCCGGCCTGCCCGGCGGTTGATCCGCCCGCATCCAGCCGATCCAACGCTGCAAGAATTTCAGAGCGATTCGTCGCTGGTGTTGGCTCCAGAACCTGCCCAGCACTTCCCGCATAGGTGACAATCGCAACACTGTCCTGCTCGGTCAGTTCAGGCAACATCAGCGTTAAAGACTGCTTCAATAACGGCAGCTTAGCCGGTGCATTCATCGACCCCGATGTGTCAATCAGGAATACCAGATTGAGCGGGGGCCGCTCTGGTAAGGATTTGTTTTCCCCCTGGATCGCAATATGCACGAGCTGCGTATCGGCGTTCCACGGCGTTCCCGTCACCGTCACGGTCGGCTGAAACGGCGCATCACCCTCGGGTGCTGAATAGTCATAGGGGAAATAGTTCACCATCTCCTCGATGCGCACCGCCTCTTTCGGTGGCAACTGCCCTGCCATCAAGGACGAGCGAACAACAGCATAGGATGCCGTGTCCACATCAATGGAAAAGGTCGAGACCGGGTCCTCGGCCGTGACCTTCAATGGGTTTGGGTCGGCGTCGGGAAAGGCTTCGGTGTTGGCCTCGGGCTGGACGTAGACGTCATCGGATGGCGGCAAAGGCACAACCAGACTTCGACGCTCAATTTTCGTCGCATCAAAGCCCTGCACCTGTCCACCAAGCATGATACCGTCTGCTGGAGCTTGCTCTCGCTTCAAAGTCGCACTGGGTTGGGTTGCTTGCTGTGCAGGCGCACTTTCCGCCCCCTGAGCGATCTCCGCTTCAAGAGCTTCCACTGGAGCAGGCTCTACCGCCACCTCCGGTGCAGCCTCTGTCGCAAATTGTTCTTCGACCACCTGACGTGTCCGGTCTTCGCTCCGGTCCGCCAATACATCATCCGACTCCAGCACCACCGGCTGCGGCCCGTTGAGTCTCGGCGCATTCTGCCAGTCCGGCACAACCGCCACCAATCCCAGCGCCACCAGTGCCGTCGTCGCCGTTAGCGCCCCGCGCGTGTTTATTCGCATGATCATATTCATCACTCCTCTGATCGGCCCCGTCTTGGGGCTCTCAGAGGTTTGACGCGCAGCTTCCGCCGTTTCTTGGAGCGCCGCAAAATTTATCCTTGCCAAGGCAATATCCTCGGCCTTCCGCGCCGCATCCGGCGTGGGCATGGCGGCTCTCATCGCCGCCTTCAGGTCATCAAGATCATCACTCATGAGCGGTCCTCACTCTCGCGCAAAGCGCGCAGATGTTTCTTTGCTTCCGAGACACGCCAGCTGATGGTTCCTGCAGAAACTCCCATAATTTCAGCAACTTCCGCATGACTCATGTCATCCAGCACCAGCGCCAGCGTGTCGCGTAAATCCTCAGGCAAGGCGCGCATGGCCTGTGTCAGCCAATCCAGAGCCTCGGCGGTTGCGGCATCTGCCGCACGCCGATCCACTTCCCAATCCCCCCAGCCTTCAGCATATTTAGCGCGCGTCATGCTGCGCCGTCGCCGATCATGAGCTGCGTTCACCACCACCCGCCAAAGCCAAGTGGTAAACCGCGCAGCGCCTTGAAACCCCTGCAGTTTCGCAGGCAAGGCCGCACAAACATCCTGTGTCAGATCTTCGGCCTCTGCCTGCACACCGGTCAGACGAAACGCCAATCGAAAGACGCCATCGTAATGGCGCTGCAAGAGGGTCGTAAACGCCTCCGCGTCCCCTTCCGCCGCCGCCCTGGCTAGGCTTTCATCCGTCACTTCCATGCGCATCACGATTGTTGGACGCGCGCCAGAGGTCAATCCTTGGCCGCACTGGGAAATTTTGTTGAGATCGGCTTAACTGCCCTCAAAAACGGCTGTCGCCTGTTCAGTAAGCCATGCGCTCATTTGCCGGAAAGGCACCGGCCCATAGCTGATCCGCGCCACACCCGCCTTGGTCAAATCGGCATTCGACGGCGCGCCCGGCAATGCGATGATATTCACCGGAAGTGGGCAAACCGCACACAGCTCTTGGATCATGTCCAGATTCATCAAGCCCGGCGCAAAGAACCCATCTGCTCCAGCCGTTGCATAGGCTTTGGCGCGAGCGATAACCTCGTCAAGCATCTCACGCGTCGGTTCAGCCTTGGCGGCATAGGCCTTGAGGAACACATCTGTGCGCGCATTGATGAACGCGCCAACACCATCCATGTCGCAAACATGCCGCGCTGCCTCTATGCGCGCGACTTGCGTTTCCGTCGAATGAAGCCCATCACCTCCGACGATCTGGTCTTCAAAGTTGAAACCGATCGCACCCGCCTTGATCGCGCGTTTGAAATTGGCAGCGCCCTCTTGCGGATCAGCGGAGTACGCGCCTTCGAAATCCATCGAGAGAGGCAGGTCAACCGAATTGCAAATCCGGGTCACGTTGGCCAAAGCAACCTCAAGCGGCATCGCATGGCCATCCGCAAATCCATTGGCCATCGCGACCGGTGCACTGCCAGTTGCCAATGCCTTGGCACCCGCATTGGCGACTGCTTTCGCACTCCCAGCATCCCAAATATTATAGAGGATGACCGGATCGCCCTTCACATGAAGCGCACGAAACGTTTTCGCCTTACCAGCTTGATCAGCCAATGCCTTGTCCCCTTCGTTTAAACGCTCATGCAGACATACTTCATCTCAAGGTAATCTTCGATCCCGTGATGACTGCCTTCGCGGCCCAGACCCGACTGCTTGACCCCACCAAACGGCGCGACCTCGGTCGAGATGATCCCGGTGTTCACGCCGACAATGCCATATTCCAGCGCCTCGGCGACTTTGTAGACCCGGCTCAGATCCTTGGCGTAGAAATAGCTCGCCAGACCAAAGATCGTGTCATTGGCCATGGCAATCACGTCGTCCTCATCCTCGAACTTGAAGAGCGGCGCGAGGGGTCCGAAGGTTTCATCCTGGCTGACCATCATGTTCTGCGTCACATCGGTCAGGATCGTGGGCGGCAGGAAATGCCCATCACTCTCCATAGGCTCACCGCCGCCCATTGCAATCTTTGCGCCCTTAGCAGTGGCATCCGCTATATGCTCTTGCACCTTGTCAATTGCATCGGAATTGATCAACGGCCCAAGCTGAGTGCCCTCTTCCAGACCATCGCCAATCTTCATCTTTGAAACTGCGCCCTGAAGCTTATTGGCAAAGGCATCATAGACACCAGCTTGCACATAGATGCGGTTCGCACAGACACAGGTTTGACCGTTGTTGCGGAACTTGCACATGATGGCACCTTCCACCGCAGCATCCAGATCGGCATCATCAAACACAATGAAGGGCGCGTTGCCACCAAGCTCCATGGAACATTTCATCACCTGATCAGCCGCCTGGCGCAGCAGGATGCGGCCCACTTCGGTCGAGCCGGTGAAGGTCAGCTTGCGCACAGCCGGGTTCTCGCAGAACTCCTTGCCGATCGCCGACGAGCTGGATGAGGTAACGATGCTAAACACGCCCTTCGGGATGCCTGCGCGATCCGCCAAGACGCCCATAGCCGTTGCCGAAAGCGGCGTCTCCTTGGCCGGACGCCCGACAAAGGAACAGCCCGCCGCCAGCGCAGGGCCAGCCTTACGGGTGATCATCGCGTTAGGGAAATTCCAGGGCGTGATCGACGCAGCCACGCCAATGGGTTGTTTGATCACCATGATCCGTTTGTCACGCTGATGGCCGGGGATCATCTCACCGTAGATGCGCTTGGCCTCTTCGGCAAAGAACTCGATAAAGCTCGCGCCATAGGCAATCTCGCCTTTCGCCTCCGCCAGGGGTTTGCCTTGTTCTGCCGTGAGGATAATCGCCAAATCATCGGCATGTTCCATCATCAGCTCGTACCAACGGCGCAGAACTGTCGCACGTTCCTTGCCTGTCCAGCTGGCCCAATCCTTTTGCGCCGCCTCAGCCTTGGCAATCACACCAGCCACCTGCGCACGGCTCATATCCGCAACATTGGCAATGACATCACCACGCGCCGGGTTCGTGACCTCAAACGTGCCATCATCCCCGTCCATCCACTCGCCCGCGCCATAGGCGCGTTCGGCCAGAAGCTCAGGGTCCTTCAGAAGCGACTTCAGATTTGTGGTTGTATCGAGCATAGCGTGTCCTCCCAGAAAACGTCTCGTCTTGGCTAAGCATTTGGGGCAAGGATTGTCTAGGTCCAGCAGAACAGGAATGCGTGATGGAGCTAGATGATGCGTATGACAATGTCGGGTATATCCCTAATGCCATGTCCTATCCTCCAAGCTGGTCAGAGAAGGCGGCAGCGTATCGCGAAAGCCTAAAAGCCGAGGGGCGCGCCGAACTCGACATTCGATACGGGGACACCGAAAGACAAGCCTTTGATCTCTTTCACCCCAAAGGCGCGCCCCAGGGCACCATGGTCTTTGTGCATGGCGGTTACTGGCGGCGATTTGACCGCAGCTATTGGTCGCATTTCGCAGCCGGGGCTTTGGCAAAAGGATTTTCCGTCGCCATGCCCTCCTATGACCTCTGCCCTGATGTGCGCATCGCTGATATCACCCAACAGATCGCGCGCGCGGTAGAGATCATCGCCGAACATGGTTCCAGCCCCATGGTGCTGACCGGCCATTCGGCAGGCGGACATCTGGTATCACGCATGTGCGAACCGGGCCGCCTTAGTGATACTACAGCCAATCAGGTGGCACGCATCATTCCGATTTCACCTGTTTCTGACCTGCGCCCTTTGCTGCGCACGTCGATGAACGAACTGTTTCACCTCACCGAAGACAGCGCCGCCGCAGAAAGCCCGGTCCTGATGACCAATCGCCTACCCATTCCCGTTTCAGTCTGGGTCGGCGCCAACGAACGTCCGGCTTTCCTCGATCAGGCCAGATGGCAGAGTGAGGCATGGTCCTGCCCACTTCATATCGCGCCGGGCAAACATCACTTTGATGTCATCGACGCACTCACCGATCCCGATAGCGACATGATGCGGGATATTCTAAGTCAAACCGCTCCTGCTTCTTTCTTGTCATAAATACCCAAACGCCTCGGCCCAACATGGCTGAGTATCCCCCGATGCAGGGCGAGCCGCAAAAACAGCGCGTGCAATGGCACGGGATACACAGGTCGCTGCAGCATGACCAATAGCGAGTTGCGTTGCCATGTCTGGTGCAGGACGAGTCGCTGTTGAAAGCGCAAAAATCAAATCGCCATCCATAGGCGTATGGGATGGCAACAAAGCGCGTGCATATCCATCATGCGCCGCGACAGCCATACGCGTACACTGCGCCTGGCTCAGGGCTGCGTCTGTGGCCACGATCCCTATTGTCGTCGCCTCATGTTGACCCAGTTTGGTCGGAGGCGCCTGTACCTCGCCAAAATCACTCGCCGGACCAAGTGCCCCAAACTCATCGCCAATCTCGAATGGTGCGGCCCAGAAGTGTGGGCCAGTGCCAGCAACTGCGGACCCAAGCGCATTCACAGCAACAAGCGCACCAACTGTTGTGCCGTCCGGGAGAACCACAGAGGCCGAGCCGATTCCGCCTTTGTAGTCGGCTGTCGTGGCACCTTTTCCAGCGCCATGCGATCCCAAATCAAACATTTCGCTGCGTGCGGAGAATGCGTCAGCACCCAAACTTTTATAGGGGTTATCAGACCAAGCCTTGTCCCCACCGTTCAACAGATCGAAGAGAATAGCAGCTGGAACAATCGGAACCCTCTGACCTGCTACTGCAAAACCGCGCCCCTCTTGTCGCAGGGCGTCCGCAACGCCAGAGGCCGCATCCAAACCAAAGGCCGAGCCACCAGACAGAACAAGCGCATCAACCTGCTCCACCACCTTGTCAGGCCCAAGTAAATCGGTTTCGCGGGTGCCTGGCGCACCACCCATGACATGCACACCGGTCGTGAAAGGCGCATCAGCCACAAGCACACTGACGCCGGTATTGATCGTGTCGTCTTGTGCCTGACCTACCCGCAAACCGGCCACGTCTGTAATCAGATTACGTTTGCCCGGTTTTGCATTCATAGTCTGTTTCCGTCTTCACTTTGTCGCAAAGCATCTTGCCAGATTGCACCTTGAGAGCAACAATTAGAACAGGTTCGTGAACGATGGCGTCGTTCAGTTTTTCGAATCTCACATCCCAAACAGTCCTGAACGCCGGGACCTTTCTTTGCGAAGGAGGGTCACTATGACTGCACCTATCCAATCCACCGATTTCGTGGGCACACGCCCTGAATTCTATCGCTTTCACAACGGCGAAAAGGCGCCTTTGCCTTTTGCGCCGGAAGAATATGAGGCACGCCTTGCCGGGCTACGGCGCATTATGTCCCAGACCGGGGTCGAGGCCGCCGTGCTTACTTCGATGCATAACATCGCCTACTACTCGGGTTTTCTCTATTGTGCCTTTGGTCGACCTTATGCGCTTGTGGTGACACAAACCGAGAACGTGACGATCTCCGCTGGCATTGACGCAGGTCAGCCCTGGCGCCGGTGTTATGGGGACAACATTACCTATACCGATTGGCAGCGCGATAATTACTGGCGGGCGATCCTGTCTGTGACCGGCGAAGGCAAAACGGTTGGAATCGAAGGCGATCATCTGACGTTGGCGCAGCGCGATCTTCTCGACAGTTTCCTGTCACCCAAACTGACTACAGATATTGCGGGTGACACAATGCGCCAACGTATGGAAAAGTCTGAAACAGAGATTGCCCATATCCGCAGATGTACTGCGATTGCCGATGTCGGTGGCTATGCCATTCGAGACGCCATCCGGGAAGGCACGCGTGAGATTGATGTTGTGATGGCCGGTCGCGATGCGATGGAATTGGCCATCGCCAAGGAATTTCCAGATGCGGAATACCGCGACACATGGGTCTGGTTTCAATCGGGATTAAACACCGATGGCGCACATAACCCGGTCACGGCCCGCGAGCTAGAAAGCGGTGATATCCTGTCATTGAACACCTTTCCGATGATCTCGGGATATTATGTGGCCCTTGAGCGCACACTTTTTATGGGTGAAGTCGACCCAGCCTCGTTAGACATCTGGGAGGCCAACGTTGCCGCACACGAGTACGGAATGTCACTTCTGAAACCTGGGATCAGCTGTGCCGAGGTAGCGCACAAGATCAACGATTTTTTGAACGAGCGCGACCTCCTTCAATACCGTACGTTTGGGTATGGTCATTCATTTGGAGTACTGTCTCACTACTACGGTCGCGAAGCTGGTCTTGAGTTGCGGGAAGACATCGACACCGTACTCAAACCCGGCATGGTGATCTCGATGGAACCGATGTTGACCATTCCGAATGGCCAACCCGGCGCGGGAGGGTATCGTGAGCATGATGTCCTGATCATCACCGAAGACGGCAACGAGAACATCACGGGCTATCCTTATGGGCCTGAGTTCAACGTTGTTGGCTAATATAGAAAGGCCCCGGTTCCAAACCGGGGCCTTTAGCCTTTAGATCAACGCCATGATCCGCGCAGGACCACCTGTACCACCCCTATGCTTTGGCGCGCCAACTACAATGGTCGCACCGCTTGCCGGCAGCCTGTCGAGATTGGCAATATTTTCGATCCCGAACCGGCCAGTGGGCAACCATGCGTAATGCACCGCAAAATCGGCTGACGGCCCATGATCGAGCGAGAGCGTATCAACCGCCATGGACCGCGCCCCGGTTTCTTCCATGAGCATCTGGGCAGCTTCAATATGAAATCCGGGGAAATGCATCTTTTCCCCGTCAAACCCGCGATATGCATTACTTTCGGTCTT
>JBCAZO010000030.1:0-12794 GCA_038532975.1 Pseudomonadota bacterium | reverse complement strand
GGTGCCGGTTTTGGTATCGGCAATGGCCTCGTTGATCTGATCAAGCGTCCAGCGGTTCGAGATCAGTTCATCAAGCTTCAGCCGCCCTTGCGCATACATATCTACCATCCAGGGGATGTCGCGCTTGATCACCACATCGCCCATCTTGGAGCCCACCAAAGACTGTCCAACGGCAGCGAAATTGGCGGGTTCATAGGTCGATGAGGCCCCGGTGGGCGGCATGCCGACCATGATCACCTGACCACCATAGGCCATATACCGAGGCGCCTCGTCATAAGCACGCGGTACGCCGACAGTGACCAGAACCGCGTCTGCCCCACGACCCATCAGCTTTTTGGCGTCTCGCCACGGCGTGTCACCTGTTGCCAATACGCCGTCAGTTGCCCCAAAGGCGCGGGCGTCATCCAGTTTGTCTTCTGACATGTCCACGGCCACGATCCGCCGCGCACCGGCAATCCTTGCGCCCTGAATAGCGTTTAGGCCCACGCCGCCTGCGCCGATGACCACGACGTCCTGTCCCGCGCGCAGCTTGGCGGCATTGACCACTGCGCCCACGCCAGTCACCACACCGCAAGCCAGAAGGCTGGCCGCGTCCATCGCGATGCCCTCGGGCAGTTTCACGACCTGGCTGTGATGCACCACCACGCGCTCGGCAAAGGCCCCGCAGGCCATGGCCTGGTGCAGCTTGCCGCCATTCGCGGTTTTCAGAGGGCCATGATCGCCATCATAAGGCGTTTCACAAATGGTTGGTTTTCCTGCGCCGCAGCTGGGGCACTGCCCACAGGCACGGATCAGAGTGACCACGACAGGATCGCCTTCGACAAGACCGCTCACACCTTGACCAACACCCGTGACGCGTCCGGCCGCTTCGTGGCCATACACGGCAGGCAGGGACCCGCCCCAGGCTCCTTCGGCATAAGAGATGTCCGAATGACAGATGGCAACAGCATCCAGCGTCACTTCGATCTCGCCTGCTTCCGGCGCGCGCAGATCCACGTCTTCAACAACAAGAGGCTTGCCAAACTCGTGGCACACGGCGGCTTTGATGGTGGTCATGATCCCTCCCGGCGCTGTTTTGGCCACCCTGCGCGCGAATGCTGCGCCAATTCAAGACAGAAACCGACCTTACGTGACGCGAATGTCCTCCGGGCGCTTGCGTCTGCGTAAAAAGAGCAGGAGGCCTGCGAGTGCCAGGACAAGCGAGGCAAGGAAAGGCGCGCCGGGGAAATAGACAGGCGCATTGGGGGCGGTGAAGGCGGCAAAGACATTTGTCATCAGGAGGGGCGACAGGATCATTGCCAATGCGCCGACCGAGGTGAAGATGCCCTGCAGTTCGCCTTGGGCATCTTCTGGCGTCTGGCGCGACAGGATGGCTTGCAGAGCCGGGACCGACATCGCCGCCATGGCCGAGACAGGGGTGAGCGCCAGCGCGGCCCAGCCATTCGTCAGGAAGGCCAGAATGGCAAAGGAGATGATGGCAAAGCTGAACCCCGCCATGACGGTGCCGACCTCACCCAATCGCTTGATCGCCACACGGATGAGGCCCCCTTGAACCAAGGCCATAGATACGCCGAAGACCGCCAAAGATATGCCGATCATGCGCGTGTCCCAGTCAAACCGCGCTTGCGTGAAATAGGCCCAGATGGCGGGGTAGGCGTTGAAGGCCAATTGATAGAGCAAGAGCACCGTCAACAGGCGACCCAACCCGGGCAGGGCGCGGATCTGCTTGATCGCGCCGAACGGATTGGCGCGTGACAGTTTAAAGGCGCGGCGGGTCTTGTCGGTGACGGTTTCGGGCAGGACGATGAGACCGAAAAGAAAGTTGATGAACGCCAGCAATGCTGCAGCGTAAAAGGGTGCGCGCGGGCCCAGATCACCCAAGAGTCCCCCGATCAATGGTCCCAGGACAAAGCCCAGACCAAAGGCTGCACTGACCAGCCCAAAGCCCGCGCCGCGTTTCTCGGGTGGGTTTGTATCCGCCATAAAGGCGGCGGCGGTGGATTGCGTGGCACCGGCAATCCCGCCGACGATACGGGCCAAAAGCAGGATCCAGATGCTGTGGGTGATGGCCATGACAACATAGTCAGCAGCCATCACAAAAAGCGACACCAACAGAATAGGCCGGCGGCCATACCTGTCTGACAGGTTGCCAATCAAAGGGCCGAAGAGGAATTGCATCACCGCAAAGCTGGAGGACAAGATCCCGCCCCAGATCGCCGCATTGGCCAATGTGCCGCCTTCGATATCAAGGATCAGCGCAGGCATGACTGGGATGATGATGCCAATGCCCATCGCGTCGATCATGACGGTCATCAGGATGAACAGAACGGGCAGGCGAGAGGACATGGTGGCTCTTTGGGGCGGCGTGCCCTATTGCAAGACTATTCAACATGAATGAAGACAGGAAGTGTTTCCGCCCATTGAAAGCGCGAAAGTTTGGACGCCTCCACATGAGGAGATAGCTGTAAATGAGCTTGAGAGTTGAGTCCCTGCGTGAATTTGCAAGAGATCGAGGCAAAATAGAATCTTTGATTTTGCAAAGCGACCCATTGAACCTCAGGAGTGTTGAATTTGACTCGGGTCATGCAGATATTGGCTATGCATATCTCACAACAATTAGTCCTCCATTTAGTGAGGATATTGGAAAGAATTTCTTTTTAGTTTGGTATTGGAAGACCAGCTTTGTTGAAGAATGGTGGACTGTAACGTCTGAGGCCCTGCCTGATGGCCATGTCGAATTCATTCAAAAAGAGTTTCTGTGTTTTCTTGACGAAATCGAACCTGCGCCGATGGAAAACGATTACTTGCGTTCTCTTCTGCGCGACGAAGTTGACAAACTGCAATTCGAAAAAAATGACGGTGTTAAGCAAGAAAGAGATGGGTTTCTAACATTCGGCTGGAAAAGAACTGTGTTACCTGCGCAGCACTATATTCGCATTCTTGATGTGCCTTTAGACAATTCTTGGCAACTGAAGGATCAGTGGAATTCGCGGGTTTACTTGTTTCAGACTTCTAAAAGTGTTGGTATGTTCAGCTGGTGCTTATCGGCCTGATGTGATCGTCAAATATGCCCAATTCGGCGCAAAAAACCCGTCAGGTGCTTGGCATAGGCTTCGGGCTGTTCGACGCAAGGCAAGTGCCCCGTGCGGCGCATGAGCTGAAATTCTGAACCGGGCACGAGATCAACAGTTTCACGCACAAGGTCAGGGGGCGTGGCACCGTCCTCGGACCCCGCGATGCCCAATAGGGGAAGGCGCAGGCCGCTGGTGGGGGTGTAGAAATCCGTGCCGGCAATGGCGGCGCAGCAGCCGATATAGCCCTCGTCGGATTGGCTGATCAGCATCTCGCGCCACGTGTTGAGTTTGGGGCTGGCCAGAAAGTCGCGTGAAAACCAGCGGTCCATCACCGCATCTGCGATGGAGGCAATACCGCCTGTACGCACCGCGTCGATCCGGGATTGCCACAGCTCTTTCGTGCCAATCTTGGCGGCAGTGTTCGACAGCACCAGCGCGCGGATTTGGTCGAGCCGTTTGACCGCCAGCCCTTGGGCGATCATGCCGCCGATGGACAGACCGACGAAAACGCAATCGCCGATGTTGAGCTGATCGAGCAGCGCTTCGGCGTCCTTGACCAACGTGCCCATTGCGTAAGGCGCAGGGGGCACGTCGGATTGCCCGTGGCCGCGCTTGTCATAGCGGATGATGCGCAGGCCTTCGGGAAGGTGGGGCAGGATCGGATCCCACAAGTGCAGGTTGGTGCCGAGCGAGTTGGCAAAGACAAGCGCGGGGCCATCGGATGGCCCGTCATCGCGGTAGTGCATGGTGATTTCATTTACCTTGGTAAAGGCCATGGTCGCGTCCATTCACAAAGATTAATATGGCAGGCCGACATAGTTCTGGGCCAGCGCCATTTGTGCCGCCCGGTTTTCCGCCAGATGGGCCAGTTCGGCATGCTGGATGTTGCGGTCAAACTCGGATTGGTCCGGGAAATGATGCAAAAGCTTGGTCATGTACCAGCTAAAGCGCTGGGTTTTCCAGACACGGGCGAGGGCGGTTTCGGAATAGCGTTCAAGCGCCGCCTCATCCTTGTCGTGATAGAACGCAAGCAACGCCTGCCAAAGGTAGTAGACATCGCTTGCGGCGGTGTTGAGCCCCTTGGCACCGGTCGGCGGCACAATGTGGGCGGCGTCCCCGCAGAGGAACAATCGCCCCCACTGCATCGGTTCGCAGACGAATGACCGCAAGGGGGCGATGGATTTCTCAATCGACGGCCCGGTGATCAGGGCATCCGCGGCCTCCTGCGGGATGCGGCGTTTCAATTCGTCCCAGAACCGGTTGTCGGACCAGTTGTCGGGGCTGTCGCTCAGGTCGCATTGCACGTAATAGCGGCTAAGCGTCGGGTTGCGCATAGAGCATAGCGCAAATCCGCGGGTGGAATTGGCGTAGATGAGTTCGTCATTCACGGGAGGCGTTTCGGACAGAACGCCCATCCAGCCGAACGGGTAGGTCTTTTCAAACTCACGACGTTTTTTCAGGGGGATCGCCTGTCGTGATGGCCCGTGAAAGCCATCGCATCCGGCGATGATATCGCAGGTCAGGCGTTTGGTTTGGTCATTGTGGACAAACTCGACGCATGGCGTTTTAGTTTCAATATCACAAAGTGTTACGTCGCTGCATTCATGTAAAGTTGGCAAGCCGGAAGCATCGCGCGCGTCGTAGAGATCCTGCGTCAGCTCAGTTTGACCATAGACCGTCACATGTTGATCAATCAGAGCCTTGAAATCGAGATGAAACATGCCGCCGGGATAGGCGATATTGGTGCCATGGTGCAGAAAGCTTTCGCGACTTAGCCGTGCGCCGACACCCGCCTCATCCATCAGGTTGACCAGGCCAGCCTCCAGCACGCCTGCGCGAATACGGCCCAGGACATGCGCGCGGCTTTGCCGTTCGAGGATGACGGTCTCAATCCCCGATTTGTGCAAAAGCTGACCCAGCAAAAGCCCAGATGGCCCGCCGCCGATGATCGCCACTTGCGTGCGCATAACATGCCCCTGTTCGCGTTTGCGACAGAAAGCCATGGCGCGGTGCGCATGTCTATGGCTATTCGGACACGGATGGTAGCCTCGCTAATGCGAGATCACCGCCAGTCCGGCAAGAACGAACGCCCCGCCCATGGCATCGCGGCCCGATAGCCCTTCGCCAATGGCAAACGCATAGGTCAGCACAACCAGCGTTTCGATCCCTATGATGATGAGATAGAGAGCGCCTAGCGATACCTCGCGCATCAGGATAACCTCGGTCTGTGTCGCGGCGACAAACCCCAAAACGATGAGCGCGAGGGCCGCAATCGTCCAATGTCCTGACGCCATTTTCATACCGATTGTGGCAACAGCATATCCCAAAGCGGCTATAACGGCCAAACCAAGCAGCCGGGTTTCAATAACTTCCATATCAAATTCGACGGCTCATGAACCGTTCATGTTCGTTAAAATAAACGGGGCCGCCGCCCCTAAAGTTAATTTGTTTAATAAAAAGTAAGGGTAGAGTAGCACAAAACAGGTTTCTGCCAAAGTCAGCTTTTGTTTTTCGCGCCGCGCATCCGAACATGCGCCATGATTTGCCCGTGATCAGAGGCCAATTTGTTATACGGCGCTTCGGGATGCGAGCCGTCAGTGAGGTGATCGTTGAACACACTGAAATACCCCATTTCGCCCACGCGGTCAGGGTTGTCGGGCTGAAAATGGCGCGACATGAAAATCTGGTCGATGCTCTCATAAACCCCGCCAAAGGCCGAGGTATAGACCATATCGCGCAAGGATTTGCGCACAAAGAGCTTTTCCGCCGAATGCAGGCGCACGGCCTCGATATCCTTGGTGATCTGCCTGCTTTCCTCCTCAGAGTAGCGGTCGGAATACTCCTTGGCGTCATGCCGCAGCATCCATGTGTAGTTCTTGAACGGCGTCTCGCCGGTGATGATCTCGGTGGACACCGCGTGTTCGCCATCGTTGAAATCCCCAAGCACCATGACCGGGTGTCCCGCCTTCAACTCGGCCACGATCTCGCGCCGAAGCACCCAGGCCTCGGCCATGCGTCGCAGGGCAGAGCGCAATGAGCCAAGCGCGCGGCCGACAGGGTCATAGTTGGTCAGGTCCTCTTCCGGTGCGAAATCCGCGCCATCGGGTTTGATGTGCTCGCCCAGCTTGGATTTCAAATGACAGTTGAACACGGTCACAGATTGCCTGTCTACAGGGATACGCGCCTTGAGGATCGGGCGCGACAGCCGGCGCAGCGTATAGTGCCCGGCGTCCTGATCTCCTTCCATCCCGCGTAGCGCGTTGAAGGGAATATGAAGCGGCGTTTCGAGATCTTGCAGGACTTTCGGATGCCCCTCAAATCCCAGACGCGACAGGATCGCGACACCCGGACGCCGCCGTCCCGCTTCGCCGGTATCGGCGGCATTGGGTGCAAAGGCGAGACTGGCATCGTCATAGGGTGTGACCGCTAATTTGCGAAAGATCGCCTTGCGGTGATAGCGCTTGGATTTGTCGGGGATGCTGGCATCGTTGAGCGCATGCGCCCGGCGCGAGGTTTCCTCGATCACATCGCGCAGCGCGTCTTCCTCGAAAATCTCCTGAAACCCGACGATATCGGCATCCAGCGTCAAAAGCTGATCTGCAAGCCAGTCTTTCTTCCAGGCATATTCCTCGGGCGAGTAGGTCTGGAACTGGTAATATTCCTTCTCCGCGCCGATGAGGTTTTTGACGTTGAAAGACGCAATGGTGAAGTCGGTCATTGGGATCTTCTTAGATTTGTGTACCAGGGAGAATTACAAGCGTATGATCGCAGCCTTCGAGCGCTAAATCTATTCTAGGAGCAATAACTTGCCAGTTTCCACCGGCTAATCCGGCTCCAATCATTGGATAACCGATGCGAGCGCCTGAGAAGTTCTTTCTAACTTCTTCGAAGGCTGACTGAAGTGCGTCGTAGTCAACTTTGCGTCCACGTCCTCTCCAATGAAATTGCGTGTATGCGTTCACAATGGAAAGGTGATGCGTGCCGCGTTGCACCGTTGCAATAGAAACCGTGCCGAGTTTTGCTTTGTCGCCTTTGGACGTTCCGCGATCCGCAGAGAGTGCTTCGGGAAACTCGCTTGCAATGAACTTGGCGATGCCAGCGCCCATGGTATGAAAGCAGTTGCAGCCATGAACGATAACATCAAAATCGCCTTGTGCGCCCATTGCAATTAAGTCGCCTTCAACAATCTGCATCTGTCTATCCTTTGTGCATATCCAAAGCCCGTTTGAACATATCCGCATCCACATTGCCGCCTGAGATGGTGCAGACCACGGTGTCGGCGTTCAGTTCATCCCCATGGTAAAGCGCGGCGGCAAGTGCGGCGGCACCGCCGGGTTCGGCGACGACTTTCAGCCGTTCATAGGCGTGCGCCATGGTGCGCAGGCAGTCTTCTTCGCTGACGGCGATGCCGGGGCCAGCCAGGCGTTTGAGGATGGGAAAGGTAATCTCACCGGGGGCAGGGGTCAGGATGGCGTCGCAGATATTGCCGGACATCTGGTTGGTTGTTTCAATATGACCCGAGAGAAGCGAGCGTTTTACATCGTCAAATCCTTCTGGCTCCACCGGGCGTACTTTTAGCCCTGGTGCATCTGCTTCGCAGGCCAAGGCAATGCCCGAAGTGAAGCCACCCCCGCCGCAACAGACCAGCACCTCAGCCTTGTGGATGCCAAGCTCAGCGGCCTGTTCGGCAATCTCCAGCCCGCAAGTGCCTTGCCCGGCGATCACCTGCGGTTCGTCATAAGGCCGGATGAGCGTAAGCCCGCGTTCGGCCTGAAGCGCGTCTCCCAACGCCTCGCGGCTCTCGCCGCTGGGGCGGTCGTAGAGCACCACCTCGGCCCCAAGGGCGCGGGTGTTTTCGATTTTGATCTGTGGTGCGTCCTTGGGCATGATGATGACCGCGGGGATGCCAAATTCGCGCGCCGCCAGCGCCACACCCTGCGCGTGGTTGCCGGAAGAAAAGGCGAGAACGCCCTTCTTGCGGGTGGCCTCATCCAAGGCGGAGACGGCGGATCGTCCGCCGCGGTATTTGAAGCTTCCGGTATGTTGCAGGCATTCGGGTTTGACGAAGACACGCCGCCCGGCGATCTCATCCAGAAAGGGCGAAGACAAGAGCGGTGTGCGCCGCGCATGACCTTTGAGCCGCTCGGCGGCGGCGCGGATCATGGTGATATCGGTCATGCGGTCTGCTCCAGAAGCTGGTGAATGACGGCGACGGCCTCTGGCTCATCGAGGAACGGCACATGGCCCCGGTTGGGCACGGTGGCGGTGATCAGGCCGGGATGGCGCGCCTGCATCTTCTGAAAGGTCTCAGCCGAGAGCAGATCTGAATTTTCGCCCCGAATGGCGGCCACGGGCAGCTCTTTCAATCCGTCGAAAAGCTGCCACAGGTCCGGGGCTTCTCCGGCACCCGCTTGTCCAATCATCGCATCGCGCAGCTTGGGGTCATAGCGTAGCGCCACCCCCCCGCCCGGCGCATCGGCCCACATGAATTCCGCCTGTTCCCGCCAGCGGGAGAGCGGCACATCTGGAAAGCCATTGGCATTCCCGGCATGCAGCGCTTCGGCGGCGGCATCGAGATTGGTAAAGGGGGGCGTTTTGCCCACGTAGTCCATGATCCGCTCAATGCCAATCGGGGCAACCTCCGGCCCGATATCATTAAGGATGACCCCATTCATCCGGCCCGGATGCGTGACCGAGAGGGCCATTGCAATGAGCCCGCCGCGCGAGGTGCCGATGAGGGTGAAGCGGTCAATGCCCAGATGATCCATCAACTCAATCGCATCCTGACCTTCTCGCAGAATGCTGTAGCTCATGAAGTCCTGGGCATAGTCCGATTTCCCGCGCCCGCGGTAATCCATGCGGATCACGCGGTGGTCCGCCAGATGCGGCATGAGATAGGTGAAATCCGTGACGTTTCGTGTCAGCCCGGCCAGGCACAGGATTGGTGCGCCTTGGCCTTCATCCTCGTAATGCAATGACAGACCATCAGACGTGGTGAAGCGCGGCATCAGGTGGCAAGCTCCGGAATGGTTGTGAGATCAGGCAGGTAATGATCGGGTCTTGCAGGCAGCCTGTCGACCGGCTCGGATGCGCGATTGACCCAGACGGTTGTGAACCCGTATCCCGCTGCGGCCCCGGCATCCCATCCGTTGGATGAGACAAAGAGGACTTCCTCCTTGGCGCAGCCAAAGCGCTTGCCAACAAGGTCATAGACCACCGAGGCCGGTTTGAAGATACCGACGCTTTCCACCGAGAGCACATCATCCAGCACATCGCCGATGCCTGCCGATTGAACTGCGCCATCGAGCATGGCGGGGGAGCCGTTGGACAGGATAGCGGTGTTCATGCCCTTGTCCTTCAGAGCGCGCAGCATCGCGGGCACTTCCGGGTAGGCTTCAAGCTCCCAGTAAAGCTGCAGCAGGCGCTCGCGCAGGGTTGGGTCCTCTGTCAGACCTTCTGCCTCCAGCGCCCAGTCGAGGCCATCCTGTGTCACCTGCCAGAAATCGGTGTGTGCGCCCATGACCGCGCGCAGCCAGGTGTATTGCAGCTGTTTCAGGCGCCAGTGAGAGGCAATGGCAGGCCAGCGCTTGGCAAAGTCCTCGCGCCCCGGCTCGGAGGCCACGTTGCGCGCGGCAGCGGCGACATCAAAGAGCGTGCCGTAGGCATCGAAGATACAGGTGGTGATGGGCATGATCTCTCCGCAGGTCGGTCTGGCGGCAGAGTGGCATGTCTTAGGCAGAGGGGAAAGCGGGTTTTGCCTGACGCTCAGATGCTCAACAATACCGACCCGCGTCGGCCGGATTGCATGACGCGGTCATGGGCCGTGGCGCAGTCCTCCAACGGCAGGGTTGTGTCGATGGATGGGGTGAACGCGCCCTCGGCCAGCGCCCGGTGCAAACGTCCAATCGCGGCTGTGCGTTCGGGCGCAGGCAGGATGTAGATCAGCGTGATGTTGATCTTGAGCGCCTTGAAGAGATAAGGACCAAACGGCAGTTCCGGGGTCATTGCCTTGCCCGAACCGTAGGTGGCGATGGTCCCAAGCGGTTTCATGACTTCAGCCAGAAGGCCCGTGTTTTGGCCAAATTCGACCTCCACCGCGCGGTCGACGCCGCCGCCGGACGCATCTATGATCTGCGCGGTCAGATCGGGATCAGCATAGTCCAGAACCACATCCGCACCGGCGGCTTTGACATACTCGCCTGCGCCTGCCGAGGCTGTGGCAATCACCTTCGCGCCACCCCATTTGGCCAGTTGCACGGCGTTGTGACCGACCGATCCGGCCCCACCGGAGATGAGCAAGGTTTGTCCCGTCACGTCGCCACCACCGAAGACAGTGTGACAGGCGGTCAGACCGGGAATGCCAAGTGCCGCGCCGGTTTCCAGGGAGATGCCATCCGGCAGTGGGACGGCCTGATCGGCGGGCAGGGCGATGTATTCGGCGGCGGTGCCAAAGGCGCGTTGCCACTGGCCATTCCATATCCAAACGCGCTCACCAATCCGGCCTTTGGTTACACCTTCGCCCACGGCTTCGATCACACCCGCGCCGTCGGAATGGGGAATGACACGCGGGAAGGCAGGTTTGGTGACACCGGGCCGCGCACCTGCGCGGGCTTTGGCATCAGAAGGGTTCACACCGGAGAACGACAACCGGACAAGGACTTCGCCAGGTGCCGGGGCAGGGGTGTCTATGTCGGAGAGAACCAGCACATCTTGCGCAGGTCCAAAGGCCTCATAGCTGATGGCACGCATGTTTGGGGTCAGTTGGCTGTGCGGCGCAGGCGGATGACCACATCCACACTGGCAATTTCGGCCCCTTCGGGCGCGTCCGGCAGGCGCGAAATCTGCAGCTGATCAGCCGGCGCATCGGTCAGGCGTTCTTCACCTTCCCAGAAGAAATGCGGGTGGTCGTGCGTGTTGGTGTCAAAGTAGCTTTTTGAGCCATCGACCATGACTTCCTGCAAAAGCCCCGCGTCACAAAACGCACGCAATGTGTTGTACACCGTGGCCAGAGACACCCGCGCGCCGGTTTTTTGTACCGCGCTGAACAGGCTTTCCGCGGTGACATGACGGTGCTGCCCGTCGCCGATCAGCAATGCAGCGAGTGCCACGCGTTGGCGTGTCGGGCGCAACCCGGCCCCTGAGAGCCATTCTGATCCGCGTGTTTCGGCTTTGGTGATCGACATGTCACTTTCCTTTTACACCGCACAATATAGGGTCTGAGTCGGTACAATTTCAAACACTTTCGACCATGCAACGTGCGGTGGTCGGGCTTGCACGCGGGTTTTCCCCGATGCTAGAGGGACAGAGAACGCAACCGAAGACCTAGAAAGGGCCTCACTTATGGCCAACTACCCGAGCCGTTTCGACAAAGACGACCTGCTGAAATGTGCGCGGGGCGAGCTTTTTGGCCCCGGGAATGCGCAATTGCCTGAGCCGCCGATGCTGATGATGGATCGGATCACCGATATCAGCGGCGATGGCGGGGCGCATGGCAAAGGCCATGTTGTGGCGGAGTTTGATATCAAACCTGACCTGTGGTTTTTCGACTGCCATTTCCCGGGCAATCCGATCATGCCGGGGTGCCTGGGGCTTGATGGTCTGTGGCAGCTCACCGGCTTCAACCTCGGCTGGCGCGGCTGGCAGGGGCGCGGTTATGCGCTGGGCGTGGGGGAAGTGAAGCTCACCGGCATGGTGCGGCCGGATCGGAAAATGCTGACCTACTATGTGGATTTCACCAAGGCTGTGCAGACCCGGCGGCTCACCATGGGTGTCGCCGATGGGCGCGTAGAGGCGGATGGCGAGGTGATCTATCAGGTCAAGGACATGAAGGTGGCGCTGAGCGAGAGTTGAGCTGGGACGCTACGTGGGAATGGCGGCTTTGAGCCCAAAGCGGACACGATCCAACAAAGCATCGATTTGCATCTTGTAACGAATGGCAGGTATCTCCTGGCTACGAACTTTGAGGATGCCATCCATGGACCTTGCTGGCCTCATCTATCCACTCATCTTGCTATCGGGAGGACTTTACCTCGCGGTGGCTTTGAAGGGGTTGGGCATAATCGCCAAGGTGCTTGTGACAGTGCTTCCGTCGATGTTTTTTTTGGTCATCTATTTGAATAGCGATCCAATCGCTGCACCGTGGGCCCTACTGTCTTTCGCTTGGGTGTTGGCCGGCTCTGCACTTCTAAATAGTGTTATATGGATAGTGCTGTGGGTTTTTCGAACGCTTAGAAGTTAGGCTACTTAAGTGCTTCCTAGCAGGTGTGAGAGTGAGACAGAATGTCAGCTGAGAGCCCAAAGCGGTTATTGAAAACTTACAAACAACTCGTACATCTGCCTGATGAGTCTTTTATTTGGCAATTTTTATAATGCGCTGCCGATATTGACATTCATCGGTATTCTATTCGCCATTGAATGGTCAACTCAGCCGTCCAATCAAGGAAACCTGATTTTAAATTTAGCACCTTACCTGCTTTCGATACTCTTTTTTTCTTGCTGGTTTTTGTGAAAGCCGATGGAGTGCAAAGCCTTTCAATAGTCCAGACAAGCGCGATTTTTCCGTTTGTAGCGCTTATTCATGGATGCCGACTGATTGTTAATCGCAGTTAAGATACGGCAGCAAAGTCCGCACAGCTGCCACTCCTTCACTTTACCAAAAGCACGGAATCAAGGCGCGGAACGCGCCGCCGTGCCAGCGACGGACCGGCCCGTTTGGGCCGT
>JBCAZO010000029.1:0-12832 GCA_038532975.1 Pseudomonadota bacterium | reverse complement strand
TTTGAACGCATCTATGCGATAGTCTCCCGCAAAAATTACATGCGTTCATCTAAAGATTTCCGATAGACCTCAGATGTCAGTTGACCATTCTCATCAAACTGATTTGAAGCATCGGCCACCATAACTGCCGGACCAAAGATAAATCGCACCTGAAACTGGGACAAACAGCTCAGCGTCATAAAAAGTGCAGTTTCCCCACCTGTGCGCCCCGCTGCAGCCGACATGACCACCGTGGGTTTCTGGCGAAGGGCAGGCATATCGATACGGCTGAGCCAATCCAGGGCGTTCTTTAAAACACCACTGATACCTTTGTTGTATTCCGGGCTGCTGATAAGCACCGCGTCCGCATTTCGAATTTGCTCTGCAAACCTATGGACAGATTTCGGAGCGCCTTGGGCATCTTCGTCATCCCCGTTGTAAAGAGGAAAAATGATGTCAGCTTCGGTTATGTCCGCAGGACCAAAGGCACGCACGGCCTCGCGCAAGAGTGCGCGATTGTAGGATGCCTTCCGGAGTGATCCCGAAATCAAAAGCAGGTTTGGTTCAGACATACGGCCCTCGCTCTTCGGTGCGGATTTCACGGTAACTTGAGGCATTGACATGAAACGACAAGAAAATTCAGTTTAGTTTTCGGATTTTGCAAAAAAACGCCCTGCAAAAGCAGGGCGTTTTTCAATTTCTGCATTCTCAAAAAGTTACCAGTCCGTTGGGCCTTTTTCAGCAAAGACATTCACAAGGAAATCAATAAACGCCCGCACCTTGGGCTGTGTAAACCGCCCTGGGGGGTAGACCGCATAGATACCCTGGGTTTCTACCGGCAGATCCGGGATCACGTCGACAACATGACCATCTTTCAAGGCACTTGAGTACAGGAAACTCGGCAAGTAAGCGATGCCGAGGCCCGAAATCGCGGCATTCAGAAGAGACTGTCCGTCGTTTACCGAAAGACCGCCAGCGGTGCGCACTTGGCGTTTCTCACCTGACGGGGCGGTCAGCTTCCAAACAGAGCCGTTGGATTGGCTGGAATAATGCAGCAGCTTGTGTTCGTTGAGGTCATCGATTTTGGCCGGACGACCATGTTTTTCAAGGTAAGCCGGGCTTGCGATCATACGTTTTGTGGTCTCGGTCAGCTTACGCGCGCGCAATGTGCTGTCTTCGAGCTCTCCAATCCGAATGGCCATATCAAAGCCCTCGGAAATAAGCTCAACATAGCGATTGTTGAGAACCATATTGACCGTAATGTCCGGATAGTCGTCTAGAAACTGGCCCAAAACCGGACTCAGGTGATTGACGCCAAAATCGGTGGCAACGGAGATACGCAACAGCCCGGAAGGGTCAGATTGCATTGAACTAACAAGTGCGTCTGCTTCTCCGGCATCGTTTAGAACACGCAAAGCACGGTCATAATACGCCAAACCGATTTCGGTCGGGCTGACACGGCGCGTGGTCCGATTCAGGAGGCGGGCACCGAGACGCGCCTCAAGCGAAGAGACGTGTTTCGACACGGCAGACTTGGAGATGCCCATCTTTCGCGCGGCGTCCGTGAATCCCCCTTGATCCACAACCGTTGCGAAGGCCTCCATTTCGGTAAGGCGATCCATACTCGATACCTCTGTGAAGTCTTTTGATCTAAACCGTGTATCGCTTCTAATTCGGGCACAACTGCGGCACCCGCTCGACAATATCTGGGTTTGTCTGAGGCCGATAAGGCTCAAACCCAGCGTGGATTATCAGGCGCTGTCGGCCGTGAATGCGTTTTGAAAGGCCGCCGCTGCATCCTCTAGGCCGGTATCACCTTTGGGCCCGACCAACAGAATTCCGAATCCATCCTGAGTCCAGCTATATGTATCCAGCCCATGCAATTCGGCGAATTCTATCCTATCGGTTGTTTCGTTGCCGGTTTGTACAATACATAGGGCCACGGGGCCTTGATCCTTTGTCAAAAAGGTTAATTGCGCCAGTGGTCTACCTTCAAATCCAAGTTCTTGAGCGCGCACGAAAGTAAGCCCTTCTACCGCAGGCAAAGTGGCCACATCAAAACCAAGCTTGCCAGACAGGCGCGAGAGACTGGCTTTTTGTTCTGCTTCGGAAATATTGCTCAAAGACAGGGTCTCAGTCACGTAGAGCGACTGATAATTGGCCACCACATCTTTCCAGTCCGCCGAAGTCGCGGATTGGAAAGGAAGGGTCAGCCCCCAGGTCAACAACGCTCCTGCCACCATAGAGGCAGCCACGACACGCAAATTCCAGGATGGCTCCTGAGCGGTTTCGTCTATTTCGGGCGGCGCAGGAGCAAACGAGAGCATGTCATCGAATGCGGCTTTGTAGTCGGCGCTGGCCTGAACCATGCTAGCATGGCGTTGGCGCAGGTCTGCGTCTGTTTTCAGTGCAGCCTTGATGCGCAATGACAGCTCTTTTCCCGCTTCCTTATCAATAAAGCGGGTCAGGTCGTCATCTGAGAAATCTGACTTTTGCGTCATGCGTCGGTTCCTGTGGCCGCTTCCATTTGCGCCGCAAGCGTTTTTCGCGCGGCTGATATTCTGCTCATCACTGTTCCAGGCGGAATGTCCAGCATATCCGCCGTTTCAGCATAAGTATAACCTTCCACGAACACCAAAAGCGCTGTGACTCTTTGGGCCTCGGGCAGGGCGTTCATCTTCTGAAACACTTCGCGCGCCAAAATATTCGTTTCGCTTGGCGGAATTTCTGCGGAGTGCTGCTCTTCTTCGTTTGCAGAGAAGGATTATGTTTGTCGTATCGCATCGCGTCGCAGTTCGTTCAGCCAAAGCCGCCGCGCCATTACAAAAAGCCAGCGGTCAAGATGCGTGCCCGGTGTGAAACGTTCTGCTTTTTCCAACGCGCGCAGGCAAGTCATCTGGGCCAGATCATCGCCCAATGCGCGCTGCCCGGTTAATGCCACGCAAAACCGCCAAAGCCTATCAAAGCAGGCAGGCAGACCATCACGCACCTCACGGCGCGGATCTTTTTTGCCCAACAAGTGAATAGAACCATCTCCTTAGGTGTTACCGAAGTGTTGCAAGTGAAATGCAAACGAATGATGCACGCAAGGGAGGACTCCTATGAAACTCATCACGAAAGCAGTAGCAATTGTTGCACTCACAGCCTCAATGGCTCTGGCGGAACGGACACCGGCGCCAGAAGGTGCGGAAGTATATTTCATCAACCTTGAAGACGGCGCGACGGTTTCTTCGCCGGTTAAGGTCAAGTTTGGACTGTCCGGCATGGGAGTGGCCCCTGCAGGCACCGAAAAGGAAAACACCGGGCACCACCACATCCTGCTAAACCGCCCGCCTCTTGGTGAGGGTCCGGACGGAGCCGAAGAACTGGAATATGGATTGCCGGCTGACGAAAACCACATTCATTTTGGCGGTGGACAAACCGAGGTTTCACTCGATCTGCCTGCAGGCACGCACACGTTGCAGCTTGTCGTGGGCGATCTGAACCATGTGCCACATGATCCGCCAATCACAACAGAAGTGATCACAATCAACGTTGAATAAAGTTCAAAGCTTTGCTGCCAGGCGCGTGCCTTGATCAATTGCGCGCTTGGCATCCAATTCGGCGGCGACGTCTGCGCCGCCGATGATATGACAAGCCACGCCTTTTTCCTTTAGCGTATCAGCCAGACTGCGGTCACTTAGTTGACCGGCACACAGAACGACCGTGTCCGCCTTGATCGTGCGTGGGTTTTCTCGTGCTTCTCCGGTTGAGACCATGAGACCCGCATTATTGATGCTTTCGTAGTTTACACCACCAATCATCTCGACGCCCTTCATCTTGAGTGCCGCCCGATGAATCCAGCCTGTGGTTTTGCCCAAGCGTTTGCCAGGGCGCTCGGCCTTGCGCTGAAGCAGAGTAACCTGACGCGCGGGAGCGTCCGGCTGTGGACCTTCTGGCGCGAGGCCACCTGGCGTTTCGGCAGGATCACCGACACCCCATTCCTCTTTCCATTCTTCCAGGTTTTCTGTCGGGCTCTCGCCTTCATGGACAAGGAACTCGGCCACATCAAAGCCGATGCCTCCGGCCCCAACAACCGCCACGCGCTTGCCAACCGGCTTTTTGTATTTCAGCACGTCAATGTAAGAGAGCACGTTGTCGCCATCTTGACCGGAAATCCCTGGGTCACGCGGAACAACACCGGTGGCAATCACCACCTCATCAAAACCGGTCAAGTCTTCGGCTTTGACCTCTTGGCCCAGTTTCAACATTACACCGACCTCCTTGACCATCACTTCGAACCAATCGACCAGACCAAAGAACTCTTCCTTCCCCGGCACCTGTTTAGCCATATTCAATTGACCTCCGATCTGTGTGTCGCGATCAAAGAGTGTTACGGTATGCCCGCGCTGAGCGGCTGTAATCGCGGTGGACAGCCCGGCAGGGCCTGCACCGACGACAGCAACAGTCTTTGGGGCTTGAGTGGGCTCGACCAATAACTCTGTTTCGTAGCAGGCACGGGGGTTTACAAGGCAGCTTGAAATCTTGCCGGAGAACGTATGATCCAGACAGGCCTGGTTGCAGGCAATGCAGGGCGCGATGGTCTCGGACCGGCCTTCAGCGGCCTTTTTTACGAAATCCGCGTCTGCAAGGAATGGCCGTGCCATCGAGATCATGTCAGCGCATCCCTCGGCGAGAACTTCTTCGCCCACCTCGGGCGTGTTGATGCGGTTGGAGGTGATGATTGGGATATTCACTTGGCCCATGAGCTTTTTGGTAACCCAGGTGAAAGCTGCACGGGGCACCGAGGTTGCAATCGTGGGAATACGAGCTTCATGCCAGCCAATGCCAGTGTTGATGATACTGGCTCCGGCCTTCTCGATTTCTTTGGCCAATTGGATAACCTCGTCAAATGTCGATCCATTTGGGACAAGGTCAATCATCGATAGACGGTAGATGATGATGAAATCCTGTCCTACCGCGTCGCGCGTCCGACGCACAATTTCAATCGGCAAACGCATGCGGTTTTCATAGGATCCACCCCACCGGTCTTCGCGTTTGTTGGTGTGCAGTACGAGGAATTGGTTGATGAAATACCCCTCGGAACCCATGATCTCGACACCATCATACCCCGCCTCGCGCGCCCGTTTCGCGGCGATCACAATGTCGGCGATTTGCTTTTCGATGCCTTCTTCATCCAGTTCTTTAGGTGGAAAGGGCGAGATTGGTGATTTGATCGGACTTGGCGCGACACATTCCGGCCCATAGGCATAACGCCCTGCATGCAGGATCTGCATTGCAATTTTGCCGTCGGCGCCATGCACCCGATCTGTGACAATCCTGTGGTTGGCGATGTCCTCATCCGAGAACAGCCCTGCTGCGCCTGGAAATACGCCACCTTCGCGGTTTGGAGCCATACCACCGGTGACCATAAGACCTACGCCGCCCCGCGCACGTGCTGCATAGAACTCCGCCACACGGTTCCAGTCCTTGGTCTCTTCTAGACCCGTATGCATCGAGCCCATAAGAACGCGGTTTTTCAGTGTGGTATGTCCAAGATCAAGCGGTGCAAGCAGATTGGGGTACTGAGTCACGGGATCGCCTCCTGAAGTTTACGTGCACCATGATTGCGTAAAGCAAACTTGTCACGTCAGACGCTGCGTAAAGACATCAAGTTAGTTCGTCGACGCTGCCCAGTCCCAATACATGTCACGCACGCGCCGCGTGACCGGGCCAATTTGGTAGTTGGTGTCATCAAATGCTGTGACGGGTGTGACCTTCATCATGTTGCCAGACAAAAAGATCTCATCAGCGTCGTGGAAGTCATCGAAAGACATAACCTCTTCATGCACTGTCACGCCATCCGCGCGCAGGTTTTCGATATGTCGCGCCCGTGTGATCCCGGCAAGGAACGTGCCATTGGGCACGGGTGTGAAAACCTCACCATCTTTTACGGCAAAAACATTGGCGGTCGCCGTCTCGGCCACATTGCCAAGGGCGTCGGCGACAAGCGCGTTGGTGAAACCCTTGTCGCGGGCCTCGGCCAGCATACGGGCGTTGTTGGGATAAAGGCAGGCGGCTTTGGCGTTGACCACAGCGTCCTCCAGCACAGGGCGGCGGAAGCGGGTGCGCGTCAACGTTGCCGACATATCCGGCGTTGCCATGGGAATTTCTTCAAGGCAAACGGCAAAGCCTGTTTCGCCGCCTTCTTTAGGGACGATAGCCGACATGCCACCATCAATAGCCCAATACATCGGTCGAATATATACAGCGGCGCCTGGAGCATAGAGTTTCAGTCCTTCTTTGACGATCTCGACCATTTGGTCCGGTGTCACTGTAGGCGTAACCATCAATGCGGTAGCCGAGGCATTCACGCGCGCGCAATGTTTGTCCAGGTCAGGCGTCAAGCCATGGGCCAGGCGCGCGCCATCAAATACATTGCTGCCCAACCACATACCGTGGTCAGCGGCGCGCATAAGAGGGACGTCTCCTTCGTGCCATGTGCCATTGAAATAGGTGCGGATATTTGTGCCGGTTGCCATGGTCGCCTCCCTTTGCGCGCTACCCTAGGGCGAAGGCATGGCAGGGTCCAGAGGGCTCAGGTCGCTTCGTCCAGTAGGGCACCAACATCAAGCCTATCATTGACCATCGCAAGCGACCCATCTGGTTTGCGCGGCCAATCTGCTTCTGGTTTGTCCCGATATAGCTCGACACCATTGCGGTCAGGATCGGAGACATACACTGCTTCGCTGACACCGTGGTCTGCGGCCCCTTCGATGGCGATGCCAGCATCCACCACACGGCGTAGCGCCTGCGCCAGAGCTTTGCGATCCGGGAACAGGAACGCCGTGTGATACAATCCCGTATGCCCTTTGGGTGGTGGTGTCCCATCTTTCGACTCCCAAGTGTTCAGGCCGATATGGTGGTGATACCCCCCGGCCGAGAGAAACGCGGCCTCAGAGCCATAGCGTTGAGTGACCTGAAATCCCAAAACGCCGGAATAGAACGCAATCGCACGGTCAATATCTGCGACCTTAAGATGAACATGACCAATTATGGTTTTCGGATGAGCGGCAGCGGGCATTGTGATCTCCTCTTAGTCAGGTTGAAAGAGACGTAAGAGCATATCACCAACTGTGCAATTTGGAGCTTTCCCGCAGATTGTGTGCGCGCGTGCACAAGAATCTGATCGCACGCTTAGGTCTTGGCCCCAACCATTCCAACGATCTCGTATGTCTTTTGCAAGATAGGTGAGGCAATCGCACGAGCGCGTTCAGCACCATCTGCAAGAATGCGGTCAATCTCAGACGTATCCTGCATCAGGCGTCCCATCTCGGTCGAAATCGGCGAAAGGCGGTCGACGGCCAGATCTGCCAGCAGAGGTTTAAACGTGCCAAACTGCTGCCCGCCAACCTCACGCATGACATCATCTACGCTTTGCTCGGACAAGGCGGCGTAGATGTTCACCAGATTGCGCGCCTCTGGACGATCCTCAAGACCCTTGGCCTCTGAGGGCAGCGGTTCGGGATCAGTCTTGGCCTTGCGGATTTTCTTGGAAATTGCATCTGCATCGTCGGTCAGATTGATCCGGCTCATGTCCGACGGGTCGGATTTTGACATCTTCTTTGACCCATCCCGCAAGCTCATCACGCGCGTGGCCGCCCCTTCGATCACAGGCTCTGTCACTGGGAAGAACTCAACTCCAAAATCGTTGTTGAACTTGATGGCGATATCGCGCGTCAATTCCAGATGCTGTTTTTGATCTTCGCCAACCGGCACATGTGTGGCGTGATAGGCTAGAATATCTGCAGCCATCAGAGCGGGATAGGCGAAGAGACCAAGCGAGGCGTTTTGCGCATTCTTACCCGCCTTGTCCTTGAACTGCGTCATACGCTGCATCCAACCCATGCGCGCGACGCAGTTGAAGATCCACGCAAGCTGCGTGTGCTCGGGCACCTGGCTCTGGTTAAAGAGCACGGACTGCTTGGGGTCGAGACCCGACGCAATGAACCCCGCGCACAATTCGCGTGTGGCATGGCGCAGCTTGTCTGGGTCTTGCCAGACGGTGATAGCGTGCAGATCGACCATGCAGTAGATCGTCTCGAACTCTGATCCCTGCATTTCAACGAAGCGCTTCATCGCGCCAAGATAATTGCCAAGTGTCAGGCCGCCCGAAGGCTGGATACCTGAGAAAACACGGGGTGTGTGGACCACCTCGGTCATGGGTTTCTCCGTCTGGATTTCTGTGCCTGCCTCGCTTACTTGTGCGGCCCAGTGCCGTCAAGGAGAGCCAGCATGTCCGAGTTTCGCGAACCCAGCCCAGTGAATTCGGTTCCTCCGTTGATCCTGGCCATCGCTCTTTCGATCCTGGCCATCGAGGTGGTGTTTCAAATGGGCAATCGCGGGATGCTTGGCGGGCCGGAGGCTGTTGGATGGCGATTAGAGGCAATCCGGGACTACGCGTTTTCCAATCGCGGATTAGCTTGGATGCTGGAAACTGGCGAACTGCGCTTTGATTTCGTGAAACGCTTGGTCACATATCCGTTTCTGCATAGCACATTGATGCAGGCGCTTTTTGCGGCTGTGATGACCCTCGCCCTGGGGAAATTTGTCGGGGAACGCATGGCGCAATGGGCTGTGTTTGTTCTGTTCTTTGCCTCGGCGGCTGGCGCTGCAATCGTCTATGGCGTGGTCTTGCCCGAGGGAGCGGGCCTCATTGGCGCGTTTCCCGGTGTCTACGGACTAATCGGTGGGTTCACATACTTGATCTGGCTCCGACTGGGCCAGCTCGGCGAAAACCAGACGCGGGCTTTTTCGTTGATCGGGTTCCTAATGGGCATTCAGCTCATATTTGGCGTGATGTATGGCTCGGACAGCCGTTGGTTAGCCGACGTTGCGGGTTTCCTGATCGGGTTTGTGCTATCCATCGTTCTGGTGCCGGGTGGGTTTCGCAGTTTGCAAGACAAGCTGCGTCAGAGGTAGATCATCTACGGCGCAAGATTTCGCGCAGCTCGGACATCTTGAAAGCGCCCAAGAGACGGCCCGCCAAGAAATAGCTCATGACACCAGCGGTGATCAAAAACAAAAGGGCCAGCCAACGCCAGCCGCCCAACCCAAAGAAGGGGGTCAGCGAGACGCCTACTGCCCAAAGGACCACGCCCATTGTGGCTGAAGCCAAAATTATGCGCCAAATTCTTTGACGAAAGCGCGTATCGAACCGCGCGACTTCGCCATAGCGCCGTGCACCCAGATGCAACAGCAACACCATTACCCAAGCCGCGATAGTCGTGGCAATGGCTGCGGCAACCCAGCCGATGTAGAACGAAAGCCCAACTGCAAGCATTGCATTCACCACCATTGCGACAACTGCGTAGTGGAAGGGTCGGCGTGTATCTTCACGAGCGAAGAAAAGGGGCTGCTGAATTTTTTGCATAACAAATGCAGGAAGCCCTAAACCGTAGATTGCCACTGCGGTTGCCGTGGCTGCCGTGTCGTCCGTGCCAAATGCACCGCGTTCAAACAATACCGAGACAAGCTGTATCGGAACGATCATCAACGCCGCAGCGGCCGGGATGGTGAGTGCCAATGACAGCTCTCCGGCGCGTGAAAACGCACCGCGCGCGCCTTCGTGATCATCTGCTCGCAGTCGTCTCGCAAGGTCAGGCAAAAGCACGATACCCACAGCTATGCCAACCACACCTAAAGGTAACTGATAAAGGCGATCCGCGGCGTAAAGCCAGCTGACCGCCTTTTCAGTGTTTGATGCCACAAGCTGGCCCACCAACAGGTTGATCTGAACCACGCCTCCCGCCAAAGCCGCGGGTAGGGCGATGCGCACAAGCTGCGCCATTTCAGGCGTCCATCTTGGGCGTTGCGGTCTTATCCGGAGACCAGCACGGTCAGCGGCGTGCCAAACCAAAGCAAGCTGTGCGACACCCGCGAAGGGAATGGTCCAGATGAGAGCATTTGCAACCTTGCCACCCATTTGCCAAGCCACAGACATAGCTGCAATCAGCATCACATTGAGGAGAACTGGCGCGGCTGCAGCTGCGGCGAAGCGGCCTGAAGCGTTCAACACACCTGATAATAGGGCGGCCAGTGATATGAAGAGGATGTAGGGAAAGGTAATGCGTGCAAAATCCACCGTGATGTCAAAGCGCGCGTCGCCGTAAAACCCTTCGGCAGTTGCGTAGACAAGAGCTGGCATGAACACCATTGCCAGCCCAGTGAGCACTAAAAGAATTAGGCTAAGCCCGGACAATGCCAGGCTGGCAAAGCCAATGGCGTCCTCATCACCCTCAAGACGCTTTGCAAACATAGGCACAAAGGCTGCGTTGAACGCACCTTCGGCAAAGAAACGGCGAAACATATTTGGTAGCCGGAACGCCGCAACATAGGCATCCATTAGAACGCCGGGACCCAATAGGTTGGCGATGATGACGTCGCGCACGAACCCCAAAAGCCGACTGAGCAAAGTCCAGCCGCCCACGGTCAATATGCCGGAGAGAAGGCGGATGGGTTTCATACGGGTGCCTGCGTTCTGCTTACTTACCCGAGGAGTAGCCGATTGACCGTATATGGGAAAGAGGCCGTCGGTGGAACATAGCTAACATTTGCTCTGACGAGCTAGTGCTGACCAAAGCTACCACAAAGCAGACTTGATCCGAGTCATACCAAATTTAGCTATTTTTCTGGCGAATACCTTCCGCACGGCACACGTCATCGGCTTCACGCACTGTCATGTTGTTGGGCCGGTCAATGGCGCGGTCCCAGAGTACACGCTCTTTTGTGTAGAGCTGGCACGTGACGATACCTTTTGCGGTTTTCACCTGTACCGGGGTTGTTTCAAAGCTACGTGGATCAGGAGCGCAGCCCGCCAGGATCAAAGTTGAAAAGCTGCCGAGTACTGCTGTTTTTAACATAGTCATCTTTACTGTTTCCTTTTGTCCCCAGAGCGAACGCGTTTTGATCGTTCCAAGACGCGAGACCAATTCTGGTTATGGTGTGTTGTCCTTTTGGGCAAGATGCGGTGTCTAGAATATTGAAATCTAGCGGGAATTTGAGCGAAAATTCACCGTATATACAATGTTTGGTTTACCTTTGGTCTTTTCCAAGGAGGCACCAAACACCGTGTTTTGAAAGAGTTACACACTGCGCGTAGGCTAGAAACACGACGGATTCGAGGAAATGATGCGCTTACAAATTCTTGCTTTGTTGATTTTTGTAACCGCCGGTGGCGTATCTGCACAAAACGCAAAGAGCTTCCGCATGATTGCCTTAGGCGATATGCCTTATGGTCCACCTGAAGAAGTTTATCCGCCTTATGAAACGTTAATAGACGAGATAAACGCCCGCACGCCTGAATTGGTCATACATGTTGGCGACACGAAATCGGGACGGGATGATTGCACGGATCAGCTTCTCCTTGAGCAGTTATCCTATCTTCAGAGTTTTGAAGCGCCGGTTCTCTACACACCAGGAGACAATGAATGGACGGATTGCCACCGCGGCCCTGAAGAGTGGTCGAATCCACTGGATCGTTTGAGCTTTATACGCGAGATGTATTTTTCTGCGCCTGAGCAAAGCTTTGGTGGTGCGCCTGTCACGCTCGAACATCAAGGCGAAGCCGGATATCCAGAGAATGCGCGGTATCAGTCGCGTGGGATTGGATTTATCACTGCGCATGTTGTCGGATCCAACAATAACTTTGAAAGCCGCGGCCTGGAAAATGTCGAAGAGTATTTTGCGCGCAGCCTTGCCAGCAGCGAGTGGCTCTTGCAGAGTTTTAAGGCATTTGGTGATCTTGAAGCCATCGTCGTGGCCATCCATGCGGATATGTTCGAGTTTGATTTCAACGAATTTGGCCGGGAACGTTGGTTAAGACATTCGGGCTTTCGCGAGTTTGGAAATACGCTCAAAGATCTCGCTCAGAGTTATGGAAAGCCAATCCTGCTTATCTTTGGCGATAGCCATAAACATGTGATCTTTCGGCCGTTTCCGAATGATGCTCCCAATGTTCTCGCTATGGAGGTTTACGGCGCTCGGGACATGCACGCGGTCGAGATTGTGATCTCACCAGGCGCGGCAGAGCCATTCAGTTTTGCAACCGTTTGGAACCCTGCGCTTCAATAATAGAAGCCCTAACTCACAGCGCGTTCTGCACCTTTCTCAATGGCCTCGCGCAGCTTGCGCTCCAGCGACTTTTGTTTCGATTTTGAGTGGAATTTCAACCCGAACATATCCTTGACGTAGAACGTATCCACGACTTGCTCACCATAGGTCGCAATAACGGCCGAGTTTATATAGACATTGTTGTTGGCCAGCGTGCGCGTCAGATCATAAAGCAGACCGGGCCGGTCGCGGGTGTCCACCTCGATAATCGTGTAAATCTCGGACCCGTCGTTGTCGAAGGTAATGTGTGTTGGCACCCGAAAGGCGCGTTCGCGTTTCTTGATCTTGTCGCGCGACTTGATTGCTTCACGAGCCACGACCTCGCCTTTGAGGGTTTTGTGGATCATCTGACTCAGTCGAGGCAGACGCGCGGCCTCGTAAGGTCGACCATCAGAATCCTGAATCCAGAAGGCGGCCGTCGCATATCCATCTTTTGACGTGTAGGTACGGGCATCGACTACGTTTGCGCCGACAAGAGCCAAAGCCCCAGCAAGACGTGAAAAAATGCCGGGGTGGTCCGCTAGCGCAAAACACGCGCGTGTCGCGTCGCGGTCTTCATCAAGATGAAGATCGATAGCGACGTCATCATCCTGCAGGTCCCTTAGAAGCTTGGCGAAAACCACATGCGCCGTAACATGAAGCCCTTGCCAATAAGGTGGATAATGTCGCTATCGATCTTCATCTTGATGAAGACCGCGACGCG
>JBCAZO010000028.1:0-12958 GCA_038532975.1 Pseudomonadota bacterium | reverse complement strand
TTAAGCGTCACGGCTACAAAGGCGCGTTCGAGATCGCCGCCACCGTCGACTATCTCTTTGCCTTCGCCGCCACGACCGGCGCCGTGAAAGGCCACCATTTCGATCTGGTCGAAGCCGCCTTTCTGGAAGACAATGACACCCGCGACTTCATTGCAGACCACAACGCACCGGCCCTGCGCGAGATCGCCGAACGGCTGCAAGAGGCCATTGATCGCGGCCTATGGACCCCGCGCTCAAACTCGGCGCGCGCGCGGATCGGATCACTGTGCAGAGCCGAAGGAGCCGCAATATGACCACCAAAGGCCATTGCCTCTGCCGCAAGATCACCTTCGAGATGACCGGTCCCCATAACTGGATCGGCCATTGCCACTGCGACAGTTGCAGACGGGGCACCGGGGCTCCATTGGTCACATTTGTCGGCCATCCCAACGGGCACTGGGGCTGGACAGGTGAACCACCAAAGATCTACGAATCGTCTCCGGGAAATTTCCGCTATTTCTGCAGCACCTGCGGCGCATCGGTGGCGTACAGCTCAACCCGCTATCCAGACGAAATTCACTTTCACGCAGCCTTGCTGGATGACCCGTCAAAGCTCACTCCACGAGAGATTTACCACGCCAAGGAACGCTTGTCCTGGATGCCAGAGGAATTTCCAGGATGCTTGCAGGACAAAACCTGAATTCCACTTATGCCAGGATTAAGCTGAGCGCACATTCATCAAGATCACCAAGGAGCATGCCATGACCGACGACCCAGACCGCCACGCAATGAAAATGGCCAAGAAGAAGGCCGCGCGCGATAAAATCATGGCCACCAAGACAGATCAAAAAGGTCTGATCATCGTGCACACCGGCAAAGGCAAGGGCAAATCCTCTGCCGCCTTTGGCATGATCTTCCGCTGCATCGCCCATGACATGAAATGCGCCGTGGTGCAGTTCATAAAAGGCGGCATGTCGACGGGTGAGCGCGATCTGATCCTGTCAAAATTCTCCGACACCTGCGCGTTCCACACGATGGGTGAAGGCTTTACCTGGGAAACCCAGGACAAAACCCGTGACACCGAAATGGCTCAGGCGGCCTGGGCCAAGGCCAAGGAACTGATCCGCGATGAAAGCAACAAGATGGTGCTTCTGGATGAGATCAATATCGCCCTGCGCTACGACTATCTGGACATCAACGAGGTGGTTGCGTTCCTGCAGTCGGAAAAGCCTGAAATGACCCATGTCGTCCTCACTGGCCGCAACGCCAAGGACGAGCTGATCGAAGTGGCTGATCTGGTCACCGAGATGGAACTGGTCAAACACCCGTTCCGCTCCGGCATCAAAGCGCAGATTGGCGTGGAGTTTTAGAGTGGAAGGCTGGTTCGCGGGATCTTGCTGCCGTCCATTAGGGCCGCCCAAATGACCGGAGTAATCCCAAAGCGGACATGACTGATCAGACGGCCGAAGTCCTGAGTTTGTGGCTGCCACTCCGACCAAAAAGATTAGGGCCTTGCAGCAAATCCACTTCTGCGACCAGTGCTTTGGTGCGTTTGAGAATTCTTTTGAGCAACAAAAAGCAGGCTGAAGCCTGCTTCTGCGTCAGATCAATTGGCGTGCCTTCAGACCGGTTCGATTTGGGAGAAGTCTATGTCTTCGATTGGAACGACAATCGTTCTCTGGTCAAAAATTATCGCACTCCGCATGTATTCCGCCAAGGTATCCATGCGAGCGGTCGTTGTCGCATAGGATGATTCAGCGGCAGAACTCTCTCTTTCAATAAAACTTACATCTGTCGTCTGCATATAATCACTCAAGATTGGTCCTCCCTTTTCCACCCTTCAAACAGTCGGTTGTCTTGGAATCCTATCGCTGGCGGTGCTCCGTTCTGCGGCACCTGTACTCTCGTCAGCAGCCCTTCAGTGATGAATTGGTGGCTTCCATGTTCGACCGTTTCGATCAGTCCACGCCTCAAGCGATAGTGAACAGCTGGGTTGTTCGCAACCTCTGTGTCAGGCGTGTACCTATCCCGTAGCTTAAGAGTCACACTGATATTCTTATACAGATTTCTTAGTACTTCGTAAAATTCCTCGCTTGGCTTCTCGATTTTTAGGCCGAGTGCCACTGCTTCTCGGCGGTTGATTGTGTGATCGTGACTGCCACTTTCGCTGCAAAGGAAGTCGATTACCTCATCCTTTTTCTTGTCCTCAAGTTCTTGGTGAACCAGCAGCTTGGTCGCAAGATCGCGTATCTGCGTTCTTGTGCGGAATATCTGCCCAAGGACCAACGGATGAATCTGTGATGAAAGATGTGTCAATATCGTCGACAAACTACCCGAGTCATTGACGCCCAGTTCCTTTGCAACGTCTAGGTATCCCTGCACCGCCTCGACGCTGACTGGTGCTTTTTGGGGTGGGTTCGTGCCCGGAACCTGTGGGTTCATTGGATTGTTGACGCTTGGATCAATCGGACCGAGCGTGGATTGCTTGGACATCACGATCTGGTTCGCCCCGAGGCACATTAGCGTGCCAGCGCTCAGCGCTTTAACCAGAACGATGATCTCAAGTTCGTCGCAAAACGTTCGAAGCAGGTTTATGAGCCGCCATGCCGTCGCGGTATTGCCGCCGGTAGTATACAACACAACAGAGATTTTCTTTGCTGGCCAAAGTTCATCAAGGTGTTCTACGAAAATGTCGTCGACATCTGGACCGATTTGGGTTTCCATAGCAGGTCGATCGCCGGTCACGTACAGTAAAACCTTTGAGTTTCTCGCTTTGGCAATTTCTTCCAAAATCGCCTTTCGTTCTTCGTGGCCACTGTCAGTCTGAGATAGCGGTGGTGGCGCTGATTGCTGGGGTCCACCGTTTTTTGGTTGGTTCAAAATACACCTTCAATCAAACAATTTTCTGCTCGCCTAAAACGTGTCGCAATCCTAAGCCAAATGCAAGTTTTTGCTTGGGCCGCATCCAGGCCGCTTTTGCAACTCTGCAAAGCCCGCTTTCTGCGCATCGCCGTTGTTCATCACCGTCGCAGCATCGGTCACTCTGGACTCAGAACCGACATTCGTGCACAGCCTTACTTTTCGCCTAGACCAAAAGTTGTCTTCGAAAGGCTCGCACCAAACTTAACTCATCCTTAACAAAAGCCACATCTTGTGGTGTTGCGCGATGCGCGGCGCATTAACTTGGCGGCTTTACCGACCTCGCACCGACGCGATACCGATGTGATACCGACGCAATACCGACGTCCGGAATCCTTGTTTTTAAGCCCGTTAACTTTTGAGCCGGGCATCACCCGTAGCGCCGGACAAAATTCCGCAGGACCATCTCTGGGGCAAACACGTCCGCCGCCCGGCACATCGCAATCAGAGTTTCGGCATCTTCAGGCGGGAAGTAGCCGCGGTTTTTGTAAATATTGATCCGCGTCTCAAACCCGCCTGCATCTGCTTCAGGATGGAATTGGGTGGCATATACATTCTCGCCGTAACGTACCATCTGGTACGGGCAGACCTCGGAGCGCACCAGATGTGTGCACCGCTCAGGCAAGCTCTGCAGCGCCTCCTTATGTCCCACAAATGCATCAAACGCCGTTGGCACGCCATCCAGAAGCGCATCATCCTTGCCCTCTGCCGTGACTTCACAGGCGGACGTGCCCACCGGCTCGCCATAGGCGCGTTTACTGACGTCACCACCAAGATGTTGTCCAAGGATTCCAATGCCATAGCAGCATCCAAGGAATGGAAAATCACGCTCGGTGATCTGCGGCATCAGCGACATGACCTGCGCTTCAATCCGCGCCTCAACCTCGGATTTCTCCTCTGGCCTGTCACTCACGCACCCCGGCCCACCTCCAACAATCACACCTGCAATCTGATCAAGTGACAAACCCTCCGGCAGGTTCTCCTGATCCAGCCGTATGCGTTTCACCCGATCCTCGGTGAGACCGCCCTTGGTCATGATCGCCGCAAACTCATCGTCCGAGGCTTCGGTCTCAGGGCGCAGTTGCAGCACAAGAAAAGGCTTGGACATATCTCAGGCTCCGTTTGAGGCCAACACTGGTTGGCGTGAATTTCCACATAGGTCAAGCCGGTGAGCTCTCTTGACGCGATCCCGCAAAGCAATAGGCTGCGCGCAGATTTACCAAGATGAAATATCGGATGACGCCCGTGTCTGCACTGTGCTTTCGACACCTTTTTGCCCAGGCCAGAAACCAAAGCAAACCACGGCTTCACCAAACCCGAATTGGAGCACCCCTTTCATGGCGCGTTCGCTAAGCCTAACGGCATATCTGGCCTATGCGCGTGGCGGAACGGGTACAAACTATGTACCTCAGACAGCACGACCGGAGGGCACGCTGGTATGGGGGCATGCATTAGAGCCTGCTCATGCCAAAGCTTTGGTAGAGCTTCAGGAACGACTTTTGACATTGCGCCCGAATTTGAATCTCTTGCTGACCAAGGCGCAAGGGCTTGGAGCGATAGAGATCCCGGATGCAGATCAGGTGATCGTCGAGGTTGTTCCAGATGATACTGTCGCCTCCGCCGAGACGTTCTTTGCGCATTGGCGACCCGATCTTGTACTTTGGACGGGCGGCGATCTGAAACCAGCCATCCTCAATCAAGCCGCAGAGTTGAGGATTCCCCTCGGCCTAGTAGATGCGGCGGAGCCGCTGCTGACCCGTGCGGCATGGCGCTGGTTTCCCGACTTGCCACGCTCGATTTTGAAATCCTTTGATTTCGTTATGACCCGCGACGAGCCGACCAGCCTTTATCTTAAGCGCATGGGTGTCTGGAACAGGAACATGTCAGTGAGTGGTCCGTTTTTAGATGGACCGGTCGCACTGCCATATAATGAAAGCGATCGAGAGGAACTTGCTTCTGTTATGCTGGGGCGACCCGTCTGGCTTGCTGCGGAAAGCGCGCACAGTGAATTTGAGACGGTTCTGAAGGCGCATCGTGAAATCACCAAGCTGTCACACCGCGCCATGCTCATTGTGGTGCCTGCAAATTTGGAGGAAACGACCGCATACAAAGCCTCTCTTGAAGAAAGCGGGTTGAGATTCATCGAATGGTCGTCCGGTGAGTTTCCTGATGAAACAACCCAGGTCATTCTGGCCGATACGGACGGAGAAATGGGTCTGTGGTATCGCCTCGCACCAATTAGCTTCATGGGGCAGTCTCTTGAGAGTACGGCGCCGGGATCTGATCCCAACCAGCCCGCGGCACATGGAAGCGCGATCCTTTATGGGCCGCATATCGAGGACCATCTCGAAGCCTATGCCAGGTTTGCGGAAGCAGGCGGCGCACGGATCGTGCGGGACGCTGAAACGCTCGCAACAGCGGTTAAACGCCTCATTCCACCGGATCAGTCCGCCACTATGGCGCATGCCGCTTGGGATGTGGCATCGCGCAGTGCGGCGTTGACCGACAAAATTGCAGACAAAATTCACGATCTGCTGGACAAGGCTGGGGCAGAGTGATGCGGAGCCTGTCATTTTGGGATCGCCCACCTGCGCGCCCAGGAATTCGTGCGCGCATGCTCTCGCCTCTGGGCTGGATTTACGGAGCCGTAACAGCGCGACGCGTGTCCCAAGCGGCGGAATATAAAGCCCCCGTTCCGGTAATCTGCATTGGCAACATTAACGCCGGAGGAACCGGAAAGACTCCCACGGTGATTGCCCTGGTGCAGCATTTGCAATCGAGAGGTCGCACCGTGGCTGTGATCTCTCGTGGACATGGTGGCCGTTTAGCCGGACCGCTCGAAGTAGACGAACGCAACCATACGGCGGACGAGGTCGGAGATGAACCCTTGCTCATCGCGGCATTCACGCGGGTTTGGATTGCCAAAGACAGGGCTGCCGCGGCGAAAGCGGCCGCTGCATCAGACCCTGATGTTATCCTTATGGATGACGGACATCAGAACCCGTCCGTCGCACGCGATTTGTCGATCATTGTTGTGAATGCCGTCAAAGGTTTTGGCAACGGGATGTGCCTGCCGGCTGGGCCATTGCGCGAACCTGTTGAGACTGGGCTTACCCGCGCTGATCTTGTGTTGAGCATTGGCCCCAAGGCGGCACAAGCCCAGTTTGACGAGGATTGGGGCGCAGGGATCACGCAACCACGTTGTCGCGGGCATTTGGAACCTCTACAAACCGGCATGGAATGGTCTCACACGCGGGCGCTAGCCTTTGCGGGGATTGGGCATCCGGAAAAATTCTTTGCCACTCTACGTGGTCTGGGCGTCGAACTGGTGCGAAGCGAGGCTTTAGAGGATCATCAACCACTCACGCCCGCCTTGATGGCACGGCTGGAAAATGAAGCGTCGCTTCTCGGCGCACAGCTTGTCACAACCGAGAAAGACGCAGTGCGCCTGCCAGCAGACTTCCGGACCAAGGTCTTGACCTTACCGGTTCGCCTTGAATTAGACGATTGGACGCCACTCGATACTTTGCTTGTAAAGCTGGGGCTTTAGTCCGGGTCGTCTTCACCGAGCTTTGGTGAGGGCCGGTGCAACGCCAGATCGGCATCGCTAAACTTGATCGGCGTGCGCAGTCCCGGCACACCGTCCAGATCAATTTGCATCCCACGCGCTTTGATTTGCGGATCATCGAGGACTTCGGCCAGATCGTTGATCGGTCCTGCCGGTACGCCCTGTACCTCGCAGGCTTCCAAAAGCTCCGCCTTTGTGCGTGTAAGGGTGTGTTTCGTGAGCGCGTTGGTAAGCGCATAACGATGGGTGACACGCCCGGCATTGGTCGCATAGTCAGGGTGTTCAGCCAGCTCCGGGCAACCCAATAGTGAGCAGAATTTCACGTACTGACTGTCATTGCCTACGGCGACGATCAGATGCCCATCGGCACAATCAAAAACCTGATAGGGCGACAGGTTGGGGTGGAAATTTCCCAACCGACCTGGAGGTGTACCTGTGGCGAGATAGTTCATCGCCTGATTGGCGGTCACAGCCAGCGCTACGTCCAAAAGCGCCATATCGATATGCTGACCCATGCCAGTGGAATGTCGCTGATGCAGTGCCGAAAGAATAGCCGTAGTGGCGTAGACGCCGGTAAAGAGATCGGCAATCGCTACACCCACTTTGATCGGTTGCGCCTCAGGGTCGCCAGTGACGGACATGATACCAGACATTCCCTGAATGATGTAATCATACCCCGCACGATGGGCGTAGGGGCCATCCTGCCCAAAACCAGTGATCGAACAGTAGATCAGCTTGGGATTGATGGCGGACAGGCTTTCGTAATCCAGCCCGTATTTCGCCAGCCCGCCGACCTTAAAATTCTCCAGAACGATATCAGCCTCGCGCACAAGGTCCTTCACGCGCGATTGCCCGTCTTCGGTTCGAAAATCTACGGTGATACTTTGCTTGCCGCGATTGCACGAATGATAGTAGGCCGCAGATCGGTCGCCTTCGCGCTCTATGAAAGGCGGCCCCCACTGGCGGGTGTCATCGCCAGCCGGACTTTCGACTTTGATCACCTCAGCGCCAAGATCAGCAAGCGTCTGACCGGCCCAGGGGCCAGCCAGAATGCGCGCCAATTCGACGACTTTCAGCCCAGCCAGCGGGGCTGGCTTCATTGTGGCAATTGGCCTTCAATGATGCCTTTTAGATCGGCATAGGGCATGTTGCCGTGCTTTTCGCCGTTGATAATCAGTGTCGGCGTCGAGTTTACGCCATCAGCTTCGGCATTCTGTTGATACACCGCGACCAATGCCTGTGCTTTGTCGGCATCCGAGAGGCAGGCATCAAGCTGATCATCGCTCAGACCCGCAACTTTGCCAATGCGGCGCAGGTTGTTTGTGATCGCGACAGGGTCCTGGCCGGAACCGATCCAATCCCGCTGTTGTTCATAGATCATGTCTGAAATACCAAAGAACCGCTCTGGCCCGCCACATCGCGCGACCATGGCCGCCCAGAGACCGAAGCGGTCAAAGTAGACATCGCGATAAACAAACTTAACCTTTCCGGTGTCAATGAACTCAGACTTGAGTTCCTTGAACTGGCTTGCGTGGAACGACGCGCAATGCGGACAAGTGAAAGATGCGTATTCCACGATCGTGACCGGTGCATCTTCGGCGCCGAGTGTCATTTCCTCGACCAGAGACAGATCGATCTCGGCATCAGAATCCTGTGCGTGTGCCGCCCCTAACAAATTCGCCGCAGCCTGATTGCTTGTCCCTGCGCTAGAGGTCATCCACCACGCGCCTAGCGCGGCAACGGCTAGGGCGATCACCCCGGAGAGTACAACATTTCTCATTCAGTCACCTTTAAGGTTTGGAAATTCTTGATTTCGTAAGTACGTTCTGCCCCAGTTTTTCAAGGGCCATGCGCAGATCCTTGTCCGCCACCGGATCGGCCAGGTCTGCTGCTTGCGCCTGGGTTTGGATGTCCGGTTCGGGTTTGGCATTTTTGACGTCCGGGCGATGGTCAAATTCGGCTTGACCTTCAGCAAAGCCGACAGGGGCTGTCTGCGTGATGTGAATGCGCGAAATGGCGTTGTAGCCGTAAGCCGCGTTCACCTTGTGCCGCAAAGCTTCTTTCTGCATTTCCAACATCGGCGCCTGCGCCCCAGTAGTCAGAACCGTCAGCGTCGCTCCGAATCCACCGCGTGCATAGCTCACTTTTACAGGCCTAGAGAGCGCCGCGATGTCTTCGCCTGCGATTTCAGGCCAATGGGTCAGCACCCGCGATACCGCAAACCCACGGCTTTCGGATCCTTTGCGGATCCGCGACGCCAACAAAGCGCCGCCCCGTTTGAAGCCAAAGGTCGTGCCCTCACGTGTGGGCATGGCTGTTCTCCCCTGCATTTCATTCTAATGTAAGGCATGTCGCGGGTGACACAAACGCAAAGCCTCTTACGGCAGGATAACGCGGAGTAACAGATGCGTGAATTGGAAATGTCAGATGCCTTGCTCGATTGGTACGACAGGCATGCCCGCGACCTGCCTTGGCGCGTGTCTCCGTCTGATCGTGCGGCGGGTGTTTGCCCTGATCCGTATCGCGTGTGGCTCAGCGAGATCATGTTACAGCAAACCACGGTAGCCGCCGTGAAAAGTTACTACGACAGGTTCACGTCGCTTTGGCCCAGCGTGACCGATCTGGCTGCAGCCGAAGATGCGCAGGTGATGGGCGAATGGGCCGGGTTAGGGTACTACGCGCGGGCGCGTAACCTTTTGAAATGTGCACGCGTAGTGGCTGAGGACTATGGTGGGCGATTTCCTAACACCGCCGAGTCCCTGCAAAAATTGCCGGGTGTTGGCCCCTACACTTCGGCGGCGATTTCCGCCATCGCCTTTGATGCGCCCGAAGTTGTGGTTGACGGGAATGTTGAACGGGTCATGGCGCGGATGTTTGACATTCGCACACCACTGCCCGCGGCAAAGCCAGAGATCAAAGAGCGGGCGGCCAAACTAACACCTGTGGCGCGTCCAGGTGACTATGCTCAAGCCGTTATGGACCTTGGGGCAACGGTTTGTACGCCCCGGTCGCCCGCCTGTGGCATTTGCCCTTGGATGACGGTCTGTGCCGCGCGCAAACTGGGCATTCAAGCGGAGTTGCCAGCCAAGACCCCCAAGAAACCCAAACCAACTCGCCGCGGCACGGCCTATGTTGCGCGGCGCGCAGATGGCGCCTGGCTTTTGGAACGCAGGCCTGACAAAGGTCTACTTGGCGGAATGCTTGGCTGGCCCGGGAGCGAATGGTCCGAAACACCAGCGCCCGCACCTCCCCTTGATGCACCATGGCAAAAGCTCAATGCGGAAGCCCGACACACATTCACGCATTTCCATTTGCGTCTGGATGTTGAAATCGCCGTGGTCCCGTCCTCAGCCACCCCACAAACAGGTGAGTTTATCCCGAAAGAGCGCTTCAAACCCGCAGAATTACCCACCGTCATGCGGAAGGTTTTTGACTTGGCGCTAGAAAAGCTGCAAAATCTAAACTGATCGTTTCACTTTTGAGAATCCTTGGAGATACCATGAGCACCTCCGCTCAGAATATTGGCCGTTGGCAACGTGTGTTGCCGTTCTGGATGTCGCTGGCGCTTGTCCCGCTTGCTCTGTTTGCCGCCATTCAGGGCGGCTGGACGCTTTTACTTTTGCCGGTGATCACATGGTATTTCTTTGCGGCCCTTGATGCTGTGCTTGGATTGGAACTTGAAAATCTCGACCCTCACACGCGCGACAAACATGTCCGCCTCTATTCAGCCGTCACAATCATCTGGGCACCGATTCAGTTTTGCCTGCTCTTCTGGATGATCTGGTACGCGACAGGCCCTGGCGATGCGCATCTGTCGCCACTTGAAACGATTGTTCTGTTTTTTGGAATGGGCGTCATCTCGGGGACAGTGGGCATCAATTTCTCACATGAATTGATGCACCAAAAGAACAAGTCTGAACGGTTCTTTGCCGATGCCCTGCTCGCCATGGTGCTCTATTCGCATTTCCGGTCTGAACACCTTTTGGTTCATCACCGTTATGTCGGCACACCCAGGGACCCAGTCACAGCGCGCTATAACGAGGGCTTTCACCGCTTTTTCCCGCGTGTCTTGGTGAATTGTTTTAAATCCGCTTTTCGTGCTGAGGCCGCCATGCAGGAGCGTCGCGGCAAGCCCTGGTATGATCTCTCTAATCCATTCTGGCTCTATTGGGGCCTGCAAGCCTATGCACTCGTGCTTGCAGCTTTGCTCGGGGGGTGGATTGGCGTGATGCTATTTGTATGGCAGGCGTTCGTGGCGATCTGGCAGCTTGAGCTTGTGAACTATGTCGAGCATTACGGCTTGACCCGCAAACATCTGGGCGATGGCAAGTATGAGCATGTCAAACCCCAGCACAGCTGGAATGCAGCACACAAAGCATCGAACTGGTTGCTCATCAATCTCCAACGCCATTCGGATCACCACTATAAACCCAACCGGCGCTTTCCGCTTTTGCAGACTTACTCTGAAGAAGAGGCACCACAACTTCCCTATGGATATCCAGTGATGACCATGGCCGCCATGGTCCCACCGATCTGGCGCAAGGTGATGAACCCACGCGTGCGGCGGTGGCGGGATATGTATTACCCGGAGATCACAGATTGGATGCCATACAACACTGCGCAGACACCAAAACCGCGCTAGGGGATCACGACTGGCGGGCAAAAAAGGAATCGCACGGCCAGCCATCAAATCGGCATTCTGCAGAATTTTTTTGATCAGATCTGGCCAAATTTCTGTTGTCAACACCAGAGACTTGCAGGCTTGCAACGCCTTGACAGGCGGTTGAGTTTTGTCAAATGGGTTGGGTTTTTCCTGCAAAATCATACGCGTTGCGACATTCTGACACGCTGCACATAGAACGCGGGGCCTTCACTAGTTCGCAATCACAATGTGTAAAGTAAAATTTACATTTGTTTTCGTCCAACTAATGTGACACCCTTGGCCCAGGTCGGCGTGCCTGCAACGTCGGCCTGCAGTGATGTTTGGCTTGTCCATTCGGACTGGCGGAGATCACTGTGCAGGACCAAGAAGTGAGGAGACGGAAATGTCCGATGATCCTGATAAAGTCTGGCCAACAGGCCTGACATTACGTGAGGCGGAAGAAGTGCACAGCTATCTTATTGATGGCACGCGCGTCTTCGGCGTCATCGCGCTTTTAGCGCATATTCTCGTGGCCGTGTCCACGCCGTGGCTGGGCTAAGGAGGAGCTGACATGAACAATGCGAAGATGTGGCTCGTGGTATCCCCGAATGTGGGCGTACCGATTTTCCTTGGTGCTGTTGCGGTAGGCTCTTTTGCCGTGCACGTCGCTGTTCTGAGCAACACCTCCTGGGTGGATGATTTCCTCCAGGGTGTTCCGATGGGCACAGGCGATCAGTCGGCAGCTCTTGAACAGAGCGAGCAGCTTGACACAGCCAAGGTAAGCTATGTGACACCGCGTGCGGATGGTCAGACCGAAGTGACACTTGTCATGCCGGACGGATCGGTCGCAACCGCGATCATTCAGAAGCCAGACGTTCTGGCATCTGTAACACAATAAGCTAGGGGGCCGAACGCTAGACGTCTCGGGCCTTTCGCAAAACGGCGGTTGACGGGTTCCGCCGCACCCACATTCAGGACTGCGCCGGGATTGCCCGGTGCCGAAACTCGATGTTCAACTATCGGAGCTTTGCGTTACGCAAACTAGCGTCAATCGGGCCAAAATATCTGCCATTCGCAGATGTGGCGACCGAAGAGGTGCCTTTGTCGCGTTTGCTCCGGCTTTCGCTTTTTCAAGTCACTGTTGGTATGGCGCTTGTCCTTTTGGTGGGCACGCTGAACCGCGTGATGATTGTCGAACTGGCAGTTCCGGCCTCGATTGTCGCGATCGTGTTGGCCTTGCCGCTTATCTTTGCCCCACTGCGCACGTTGATCGGATACAAATCCGACACGCATGTCTCTGCATTGGGTCTTCGCCGTGCACCCTACATTTGGAAGGGCACGCTTTATCAATTTGGCGGCTTTGCCATCATGCCTTTCGCGCTTCTGGTGCTATCCGGCTATGGCGAGGCTGTGGATGCGCCGCGATGGATTGGCATCAGTTCAGCGGCACTGGCGTTTTTGCTCGTCGGAGCAGGTCTGCACATGGTGCAAACCGTGGGTCTGGCGCTGGCCACGGATCTTGTTGAGGATAAAGACCAGCCCAAAGTCGTGGGTCTTATGTATGTCATGCTGCTCTTTGGCATGGTAGGCAGCGCACTCATCTTTGGGGCTTTGCTGGAAAACTACACGCCGGGGCGTCTTATCCAGGTCATTCAGGGCTGTGCTGTGGTAACTGTCTCGCTCAACATGTTTGCCATGTGGAAACAAGAGGCGCGCGACCGAACCCGAGCCGCACAGATGCTTGAGGCTCGCCCGGAAAAGTTTGAAGTTGCGATGCGCAATCTTGTCGATCGCCCTACGATGAAACGTCTGCTTCTTGTCATCGGCCTGGGGACATTCGGCTATGGTAT